>SFJN01000043.1 GCA_004555055.1 Bacteroidales bacterium
TTTCCTACACCAAAGCCTTGGTAATGCTACCTTCGTTTGACTTCGTCTTCCTCTGTCGCTCGGCAATATTCAAGCAAGCTTGGCTTCGCCTTGCTCTGTCACGACTCGGCATAATCCAAACAAGTTTGGCTTCTGCGCTCGCTGCTCCAGAGCTTGATATTGCTCTCGGTTTGGCGTCGGTTTGGCTTCTGCGCTCGCTTAACGAAACGTTGCCATGAAAGATTTTCTGCACCACACACATGTTGGAATTTCCTGCCGAAACCCATTGATATGAAGAAAAAAACAGAAAAGATTGCGCTGCTTGCCCTATGGCTTGCGTCACCTACGGCGCTGCATGCCGACGACATTCTCGGTCGCGTGGTGGATGCTTCAAACGGAGAGGCACTGCCGGGTGCCACAGTGGTGATATCGGAGCGGACGGGCACGCTTTCCGATGACGACGGATGCTTTGCTTTGCGTCATCTCAAACAAGGCCGTTACACCCTCACGGTACGCTACCTTGGCTATACGACACTCACCTTGAACGATGTGCGTCCTCGTGTGGAGGGCGACACCACGCGCATGGTCATTGCCCTTCAGCCCGATGACCAGATGCTGGGCGAGGCGAGGGTGGTGGAGACCAAGCGACGGAATACGGCAAACGCCATGATAACGGCTGCACGCGAGAGCGACGTTATTGTCAACAACATCTCCGCCCAGGAAATCAAGCGGGCACAGGATGGCAATGCCGGCGAGGTGATACGCCGCATCCCTGGCGTCAGCCTGATTGAGGACAAGTTCGTCATGGTGCGCGGACTCTCGCAGCGCTATAACAATGTGTGGATTAACGGTAGTGCTGTTCCCAGCAGCGAGGCCGACTCCCGGGCGTTTTCGTTCGACGTCATCCCGGCATCTCAGATTGACCATCTCTCCATCATCAAGACGCCCAGTTCCATCTATCCTGCCGACTATTGCGGAGGATTCATTGAGGTGACGACCAAAGACATCCCTTCCGACAACGGATTTTCCGTTTCCCTTGGCGGAAATGTGAATTCCACTACCCATTTCTCCTCCTTCCTTTCCGGTGCATCGTGCCCGACCGATTTCCTCGGTTTCGACAACGGCCGTCGTGCTTTGCCTGGAGGTATCAGCGCCCAATTGCCCACGCTGTCCGGAACCTCCGGCGCAATAGGCCTTCATGAGGCCGGTTTCGACAACGATTGGCGCGTACGTTCTGCCAAGCCCGTTTCCGACCTTCGTCTGCAGGCCGAATGGCACCGCCGGATGGCGTTCGAAAGCGGTAAACTCGGCGTCACTGCCACACTGAACTATGCTCGCGATTTCAGAACATACGAAGGTATGACGAACAACCTGTTCGGTGCCTATGACCTTGCCAACGACAAGAGCAACTACCTGCGCCGCAGCATCGACGACCAATATAACCGTAACATTCGTCTGGGCGGACTGTTCAATGTGGCTTTCCTTGGCAGTGACGGCCGCCATCGTCTGGAGTTCAAGAATATGGTGAACCAGCTCGGACTCAGCCGTTATACGCAACGAACAGGAGTGAATGCACAGTCCGACAACGAGGACGGTGCCGAGTATCTCTATCAGAGCCGCCTTACCTACAACGGGCAGTTCGGAGGCCGTCACGAGCATGCTTCGGGACGTGGCCACACACAATGGACTGCAGGCTATTCCTATGCCAACCGCCTGCTTCCCGACCGTCGGCGCTATACCGTGGACGATGCCCTCAACCGAGGGACGATGATGCTTACCGCCGGCAACGAAATCAGCCGCGAATTTACACGTCTCGATGAGCATATCCTTTCATGCAATGTCAACGATACGGAGAAATTCTCTTTAGGGAGGCATACGCTGACCCTCGAAACCGGAGCCTACTGCGAACACCGCCGCCGTACCTACACTACGCGGAACTTTATCTATAACTGGCCTTTGACGGGCAATGGGTTGCTTCCTGCCGATTTCCGTACGATGGATGTCGCCACGTTGCTCTCTTCTTCCCAGTATTTCGGAGTCGATGGCTTGCATCTGATTGAACAGCAGCAGATGCGTAACAATTATGGCGGACGTAACTGGCAAGGAGCAGCCTTTGCTGTGGCCACACTCCCCATCGACCGTTGGACACTATATGCCGGACTTCGGTACGAATACAACCGGATGACGCTCATTACCAACACCCGCGACTACGAGCCGAGTCCGATGGAGCGTCGCTACAATACCTCCAACCTTTTCCCCACCGTCAATGTCACGTGGCGTCTTGATGCCCGCCAGCAGTTCCGCATTTCATACGGGCGCACGGCAAACCGCCCTGAGTTCCGCGAGGTTTCCCCTACCGTATTCTACGATTTCTCCCTTGCATCGTCCGTCCAGGGCAATGTGGACCTCAAGACGTGCTATATCGACAATCTTGATTTCCGTTACGAGGTCTATCCTTCGTCCGACGAACAGATAACCCTGGCAGCATTCTACAAGCATTTCGATTCTCCCATCGAGTGGACCTATACCGTAGCCGGTGGTACCAGTCTGGTTTATTCATACGAAAATGCCCGGAAAGCCGACAGTTACGGACTGGAGCTTGATATCCGCAAGAGTCTCGATTTCATCGGACTCCCCCATTTCAGTCTCTCCTTCAACGGGGCATATATCCGCAGCCGTGTACAGTTTGCCGAGGGTTCACGCTTCAAAGACCGTCCGATGCAGGGCCAGTCGCCCTATCTCATCAATACGGGAATCTTCTACCAGCATCCCGAGTGGCAGTTTACGGCCGCTGTCCTCTACAACCGCATCGGAAAACGCATCATCGGTGTGGGACGCAGCGAGGGCAGTACCGGCAGCGACGACAATGCCCGCGTGCCCGACAGTTATGAGATGCCGCGCGATGTCCTTGATATAGCCCTGTCAAAACAGTGGGGCGGACATTTTGAACTGAAGTTCGGCCTCCGCGACCTGTTGGCACAGCACGTTACCTACCGTCAGTTCGACGCCGTAACCCTCCATGGCGGCACCACCCGCGAGGTGCGTCAGACTACGCGACAATATAAGCCCGGACGGAACATCAGTCTGACGGCAGTCGTAAAATTCTGATTTATCACTTTATTTTTTCAACTAATATGAAGAAAAATCTTTCTTACGGATGCTTCTGCATCCTTGCCTCTGCCGCCATGTTTGCGGCTTGTGGCAGTGACGACTCTGTGGTCGATTCCAATCCCGTAGAGGAGTATGTATGGAGCACCAACGGTGGCTTGAAGGCCTGCAACTGCCTCACCTTCAATGCTGAGGGAAAGGCCTCGGCCGATGGGACGCAGATTGGAAACGGCGATGCCGAATTCGTCTTCACCGGCAAGCAGACACTGAAGCGCGGAACCTATGTCCTCAAGGGTTGGGTATACGTGGCCGAAGGTGCAGAACTCACCATCGAGCCCGGCACCGTCATCAAGGGCGACAAGCAGACCAAGTCGTCGCTCATCGTGGAGCGCGGAGGACGCATCATTGCCCAAGGCACAGCCACAGCCCCCATAGTTTTCACCTCCGGCGAGGTTGCCGGCGAACGCCGTCCCGGTGACTGGGGAGGCCTTATCCTCTGCGGACGTGCACAGAACAATCAGGGCGAGATGCAGATTGAAGGTGGGCCGCGCAGCAAGCACGGTGGTCAGGAGAATGCCGACAATTCCGGTGTCCTTTCCTACGTCCGTATTGAGTTTGCCGGATATCCTTTCAATACCGACCAGGAAATCAACGGTCTTACGCTCGGTTCTGTCGGTAGTGGCACCACCATCGACCATGTTCAGGTGTCGTACAGCAACGACGACTCTTTCGAATGGTTCGGTGGAAGCGTCAATTGCCGGCATCTTGTTGCATACCACGGATGGGACGATGATTTCGACACTGACAATGGTTTCAGCGGTAATGTGCAGTATGGTCTCGCCGTGCGCAACGCGCGCATTGCCGACAAGTCGCAGAGCAATGGTTTTGAGAGCGACAACAATGCCAGCGGTTCCGACGCCTCGCCTTTCACCACTGCCACATTCAGCAACATCACCTTCATCGGTCCGAAACTCCAGACGGGCGAAGATTTCCAGAATACTACCGATTTCATCAATGCCGGCAACTACAACCCCAACAACGGTTCGGCTCTCGGACGCTTCCAGTCTGCCATGCAGATACGCCGCAGCTCTCGTCTGAACATCATCAACTCCCTTGCTGCCGGATGGCCCATCGGTCTGATTCTGGATGGTGAGAAGGGCGACACCCCCGCACAGGCAGCCAAAGGCGGACTGCACTTCCATCATAATGTGATGGCTGGCATGGACATTCTCGGCTCCGATGCCAACAAGGTGTACGAGGATGTACGCTATGACGCCGTCGCCAAACAGGTTGTCGATGCATCGCAATGCTCCTATTCTTCCGAATTCTTCCGTCTTGAAAGCCTTCGCAACCAGTATTTCGATGCCGCCTCTTCGCTCCGCCTTGCGGATGCGCTTGGTGTGGGTAGTCCATATCTGCCTCAGGTGGGCAGCCCCCTGCTCGGTGCCGCATCGTTCGACGGTGAGGCTTCCGAATGGTTCGAGAAGGTGGATTTCGTAGGTGCTTTCGGAGCCACCGGAAACTGGCTTGAGGGCTGGACGGACTTCGACCCGCAGCATACGCAGTATTGAGGGAACGGAGATCATGCCGAAAGCCTGCTGAAAGGCGAGTAAATGCAGACTGGGAAATACATGGAAGGGGTGTGGCTTGCGGTGCGCTGCCCGAAGAGTATTTGCCCTGTGTCCTAAAAAAACATCCCACTTCGTGTGTGTGATGAAAGCGCCTTGGTACACCAATAAAATGTGCCAAGGCGCTTTTTTGAGCATTGCCGGCCTGCTGCAGCGCACAAATCCAGCCTTCGTTGTACGTTCTATGTAAAAAAAGTGCTATATTTGCCAGAAACAATCCCCTTAATACTATGACCATACAGCCTTTTTTTGATGTAGTGAAACGCTACTTCAACATCATGCCCGACATGGAGGACCGCATGCAGGTTATCGAGCAGATCAGCCAGGGCGTAAGTTTCCGCGGTGCCAATCTGTGGGTGCTCGTCTTTGCCATCTTCATTGCATCGCTGGGCCTGAATGTCAATTCCACGGCGGTCATCATCGGTGCCATGCTTATATCCCCACTTATGGGGCCTATCATAGGCATGGGACTTGCCATCGGCATCAACGACATTGAACTTTTCCGGAAGGCCTGGCGCAACTTTGCCGTAGCCACACTCATCAGTGTGCTTACGGCCATGGTCTATTTCCTCATTACGCCCATCAATGAGGCACAAAGCGAGCTCCTTGCCCGCACTGCTCCCACCATCTACGACGTTCTCATCGCCACTTTTGGCGGAGCAGCAGGCATCACGGCACTGTGCACGCGGGGTAAGGGCAACGTCATTCCGGGCGTCGCCATCGCCACTGCGCTCATGCCGCCGCTCTGTACGGCAGGTTACGGACTGGCCACAGGCAACCTGTTCTATTTCCTTGGAGCGTTCTACCTGTTCTTCATCAACACCGTCTTCATCACCATTTCCACCTTCGTCGGTGTCCGCCTGATGCATTTCCCCCGCCGTTCCTTCATGGCTTCTGCCCAGCAAAGGCGTGCGGAGCGGATTATCGGCAGCATTGTGGTACTCACCATGATACCTGCTGCCATCATGACTTTCGGCATCGTTCGCAAAGGCATTTCAGACAGCCATGTACGTAGTTTTGTAAAGGCGGAATTGGGGCAGACGGGGACACAAATCATTTCGCAGGAAATTGACCGCGACTCCATGGTACTCAACATTGTGGCCGTGGGCAGGGAGATTGATGCCGCCAAACTGGCCGAGGCTGCCAGACGCCTCGAATTCTACGACCTGGAAGACTTTCGGCTGAACCTCATTCAGGGTGCCCAAAGCGACAGCCTGCTACAGCTCACCCACCGGTTGCAGCAGGTCACCACCAGCAAGGCAAACGACCAGCAGCGCGTGGCCGAACTTATGGCCCGCAACAACTCGTTGCAGCAGCAACTCGAAGCATATACCCGCTATGCCGCACTCTCGCGGCAGGTAAGGCTCGAAGCTGCGAACCTCTTCCCGCAGGTACAGTCCATTGCCCTGTCGAATGTGGATGAAGTCCCCACCGACAGCACCTCGGTGCACTATGTGGCGGCCATCGTCCGCCTGCAAAAGGGCAGACGCATTGCTGCCGATGACCGCCAGCGTCTGAGCGCCTGGCTGCAAACGCGCGTCAACGCCGACAGCCTTGTGCTGCTGGTTGAGAGCGGAATGTAGCCGATAACTTTTGGCAGGAATGTCTGTCCCCTGTGGCTATGAGATGGCCTTCGCGGAAACCTCTTTCAGGGGCGCCGTACCATGCGTACAAGGAAGTCGTAGTGTTCGCCCTCGCCGAGCATTTCCACACTGAACCCCTGTGCCGTTGCAGCCTTGGAGAGTGTGGCGAAATCGAGATAGAGCCAGGGAAACCATCCGCCCTTCACCGCCTTATACTGCATACGGTATTGCCATTCTCCATAGTAATGGTCGGTGGGCAGGAAGGCACTGTCGCCCTCCTCATCGTCGAAGATATAGCGGACATCGGTGGAGTCGGCAAGCACCTGTCCGCCGGGCGCAAGTAGTGTGGCGAGGTGTGCAAAGAATGCCGGTAGCCGGTTGCTGCTGCCGACGATGCCGATACCATTCATCAGCATGAGGATGGTGTCGAAACTTCCTGTCATCTGCCAGAAATCCTGCTCCACTACATGCATAACGCCGCGTTGGCGCATGGTGGCTACGGAGAGCGGCGAGATGTCGATGGCCGTAGTGCGAATGCCCATATCCTGCAGGGCCAGGGAATGGCAGCCTGCCCCGGCTCCGACGTCAAGCACATGGCCCCGGGCCTGGCGCAACGCCAATTTTTCGAGGGGCGGCATTTCATTGAAAGTGCGGAAAAGGTCGGGCACGGGAATCTCGTCCTCATCGAAGTCGGGCGAGAATACGCGCAGTCTTGCGGCTTTGCCATTCCGGAAATAGTCGGCAATGGCACTGCCCATGGGGTCGGCGGATGGTTTCATGTTTATATAGTCAAAGATATGTGTATTCCTAACGGAATTTCCGCTAAAAAATTGTATAACCTCCGTACTTTTCAAGAAAGTGCCGTGCATTTTCTTGACGTTCGCCGTGGATATTCACCGCTTTTTCATTACCTTTGCATATCCTAAAAAACGTGCACTATGCAGAAATATCCCCGACTGTTACAGTGGTTCTTCACCCTTGTACTGCTTCTTGCAGCCCTCCCCTCTGCAGCACAGCGGCTGACCGACATACAGATGACGGAATTCATCCGTCAGCGTCACGAACAGGGCGCCAAAGCCGAGGCCATCGCCAATGAGCTTTTGGCGCGCGGTGCTACGGCCGACCAATTGCAACGCATACAGCGCAACATGGAGAAACTGAACATGGAGCAGAAAGGCGCTGAAATGGAAGAAGAGGAAAACGCCAATGATGTGGTGTTGCGGACGAACAACGGGGAGACGCCCGGGACTGACGCCCCAGCCACCTCCCAGGCTACGGAGACCGGTGGAGGAAGTGGAAGGAAAATCTTCGGTCACGACATCTTCCGGTCGAGGATGCTCAGTTTCGAGCCCAACGTCAATGTGGCTGTCCCCGATGATTACGTCCTGGGTCCCGGCGACGAAATCAATATCAACGTCAACGGTGCCAGTCACCATGCTTCGCACCATACCGTTTCCCCCGACGGCACCATCGTGCTCGACCTTACGGGGCCGGTCGCCCTGGCGGGACAAAGCCTTTCAGCGGCACGCCGCACCCTGAAATCACGCCTCGCGCAGTTCTATGCCGGCAGCACCGTCAGCGTGAGTGTCGGTCAGACACGTACCATCGGCATTCACGTGATGGGCGAGGTGGAAGTGCCCGGAAGCTACACCCTCAGTGCGTTTGCCACCGTCTTCCATGCCCTCTATATGGCAGGCGGTGTGGGAGAAATCGGAACGCTCCGCGCCATCAAGGTGGTGCGGGACGGACGCATTGTGGCGAATGTCGACATTTATGACTATATCCTTCATGGACGTCTGTCGGGGAACATCATGCTCCGCGACGGCGATGTCATCATTGTAGGTCCCTACGAACAGTTGGTGGAGATGCGTGGTGAGGTGAAACGCCCGATGTGGTACGAAGTGCGTGCCGGCGAGAGTCTGCAGCAAGCATTGGAAGCCGCGGGGATGTTCACCGAAAATGCCCACAGGGCCTCCCTGCGGGTGGAGCGTCGCACCGACAGCCAGCGTATGGTGTTCACACCCTCGGCCGATGATTTCGCCACCTTCCTCCTTGCCGACGGTGATGTGGTGACAGCCGACAGTTCCGCCACCCACTATGTGAACATGGCTGAGGTGAAGGGGGCAGTCGTACGTCCAGGCCGTTATGAGATTTCGGCCGACGTCGCCACCGTGATGTCGCTTGTCATGCAAGCCGGCGGATTGTTGCCGGAGGCCGCACGCGACCATGCCGTGCTCCTGCGACTGAAGGCCGACGGTACGCACGAGGCCATCGGTGTAGACATCGATGCCATCTTTGCCGGCAGTGTGCCCGACATCTCCCTGCACAGTGCCGATGTGCTGACCGTTGCCTCGCTGAAGGGACAGACCGAGAAGCGCTATCTGACCATCGAGGGCGAGGTGGCAATGCCCGGAAAGTTCCCCTATGCCGACAATATGACGGTAAAGGACCTTACCACGCTTGCCGGCGGCATGCTTGAGACGGCATCGTTGCAGGGCATCGAAGTGGCACGCCGCACAAAGGTGAGGCCTGAAGCGGCAGGGAAAGATGAAGGCAGCGAGACGATGCTCTTTTCCCTCCATGCCGAAGCCGGAAATCAGGCATCGCCGCTCCATGTCGCTACGTTCCGGTTACAGCCTTACGACGAGGTCTTTGTACGCCGCCATGCCGACTACAACGACCGCCGCTCGGTGAATGTCCGTGGGGAGGTGAACTATGCCGGACGTTATGTGCTGACAAGCGACGAGGAACGTCTTTCGGACGTCATGAAGCGTACCGGCGGTTTTACCTCAAGGGCCAGTATGGACGATGCCCGCCTGGTGCGGAAAATGAACGAAGAGGAATATCTGCGGCGCAAGACCCTCCTTGACCGTTCCAGGCATTCCGCCGATTCGCTGGATGTGGCTATTCTCAACCTTTCCGACACCTACAATGTCGCCATCGACCTTGAGGCGGCGATGAACCGTCCTGGCAGCGAGGATGACATTGTGCTCCGTGACGGTGATGAAATCGTCATTCCACAGCATTCCAGCACCGTCACCGTCAGCGGTGAGGTGATGCACCCCAATACCGTCACCTATGCTCCCGGCAAGGAGATGGCATACTACATCAATCAGGCCGGAGGATACAGTCAGGATGCACAAAGCCGGAAATCGTATATCATCTACAACAACGGTGCCGTTTCGCGGGCCTCAAAAGGGAAGGTGATGCCCGGTTGCGAGATTGTGGTGCCCACCCGCCATCGCCGGAACAATACGCGGAGCCTTTCCACATCGCTCTCTGTGACCACTGCCCTTGCCACCGTGGCGGCAGTGCTCGTGACGGCATTGAAATGACCGAGGCCGCTACGTTTTACACAGCCTACTATGAAATCATCCTTTCTGACATCATTATACGTTTTATGGGCGTTCCCTGCAGTATCGGCATGGGCACAGGTGCCTTCGCGGATGAGTGGTATGACATACCGTGCCGAAGTGGCTGGCACAACCTCTTCGGGACGTTTTGCCCCCCAATGGCTCACCGCTGGCCGTTACGGGCTTTCCTCGTCTGAACCTCATTCCGGCTATGTCCGGGGAGCCGTGGAACGCCGCATCGAAAACGACAGTCTGCGACTTTGGCGTTTGGGCTACGGCTTGGATATGGCCGTGGCGGCAGGGATGCCTTCGGTTTTCATTCCCCAGCAGGTCTATGCTGCTGTGGAGTACCGTGGATTCCGCCTTACCGCAGGATGCCGCGAAATGGAGATGGAGTTGAAGTACGATGCCCTGTCTTCCGGAGGCATGACGTTTTCCGACAATGCACGCCCCGTGCCCCAATTGCGGTTGGCGATACCGGAATGGAAAAACATTTCGCGCCATGCCCGCATGGTTTGGCTGAAGGCACACGCAGCCTACGGCATGATGACCGACGGACACTGGACCGAAGATTTTGCCGGTGGGCGCGGACAGACTGCAAACCTTTTTATGCGTCGTGTGCTCTACCACAGCAAGGCGGCGTATTTCCGGTTCGGAAACCCCGAACGCTTTCCACTCAACTTCACCCTCGGGCTGGAAATGGTGGCGCAGTTTGGAGGCAAGGTGTGGAACGTCCGGCAGCGTGCGGGGAGCACGCAGGAAATTGCACAGAGCGAAAAGATGCCGACAGGACTGAAAGCGTTCTGGCATGCGCTAATACCGGGTGGCAGTGATGTCAACGACGGGGACTTTGCCAATGTGCAGGGAAACCAGTTGGGGTCGTGGAACCTTTCGCTCGATTGGACAGCCGACAATTGGTCGGCAAGAACGTACCTCGACCATTACTTCGAGGACCATTCGCAGATGTTCATCCAATACGGATGGCGCGACATGCTCCTCGGCTTTGAGGTGCAGCCTCCGAAGAACCCCGTAGTCGATGGCATGGTGTACGAATTCATCCGTACTACCGACCAAAGCGGCCCTGTCTATCATGATGCCACGTCGGAGTTTCCCATACAAATTTCGGGTGCCGACATGTATTATAACCATCATATTTACGGATGTTACCAGCATTGGGGGATGGTGATGGGCAATCCCCTCATCGTCAGTCCCGTCTACAACGGTGATGCTGCCTCCGGAAACAAATATGGTGGCAAACTTTTCACCTATCACAGCCGCATCGTGGCGCATCATCTCGGACTTTCCGGAGCCCCGGTGACGGGGTTGCAGTGGCGAGCCCTCCTTTCGCATCAGAAATCGTTGGGCAATTACACCGCGCCGCTGACGCCCATACATCAGACTTCGTGGATGCTTGAGGCGGCATACAGCCCCGCACGGCAGAAGACATGGAGCTTCAAGGTGGCCTTGGCAGGACATCATGGTGACATCCTCGGCAATTCCACAGGCGCTTCCTTTACAGTCTGCCACAGCGGACTGATTTTCAGGCGATTGTAAGACCTATTCCGTATCAACCCTATGCACCCTATTCCCATTCAAATATTCCGGCATTTTCTCCGTCTATTTCCCCTTTCTTTGTTGCTCATATTGCCTTTTATGAGTTGCGACAAGGTGGATGACAACGGTGATTTCGGCGGTTTCTGGCGTTTCGAAGATGCCAGTGCACCAGAATCCGCCCATGATGCCGTGCTGCCAGCGCCGCAAAGTCTGACGTGGGGCGTGCGGTGCGAGGTTATCCAGGTGCGTCGGCTCTTCGGAGCAACGGACGAAAAGTCCGGGGCCATTTACTATTTTACGTTCGTGCGTACGTCCGACGTGCTGCAACTTACCGAGGCCTATCGCAGCGACGGTTCACACGATTTTCCGGTCTCTTTCAGTGAACTTCCTGAGGATATGGCCATTCCCGACGACGGGCGGTTGCTGATTCGGAAACTTTCGCGTTCTACACTCATTGTCGAGGGAAAGGATTCCGTCGTCATGCGTTTCCGAAAACTTTAACAGAATTTCCTTTCCGAATTCCCTTGTTTTATCTGCCGGTGGGAATAAATAGCCGCCACCTTCTATTTCAAATCAAAGCCTATGAAGCACCGTTACTCTGTCTCTTTCCTGCTCTTCCTGTTCGGCTTCTTTGCCTCTCTTTCCCTGTCGGCCTATGATTTCGAGGTGGGAAAGCTTTACTATAATATCACCTCCGTCAGCGACCTTACGGTAGAAGTCACCTATCGCGACAAAACCTATAACGGTTCCTCCCTCTATTCTGGGGATGTCGTCATTCCGAATGTGGTGAAATTCGGCAACCGTACGTTCACTGTGGTGGGAATCGGTAGCAATGCCTTCAACAATTGCAGTGCATTGAAGTCGGTACGCATCGGCAACGGTGTAAAGAGCATCGGCAGCAATGCCTTCTTCAACTGCCGTCGTCTGACGGCCATTGACATCCCTTCATCCGTCGAAGCCATATATGACGGTGCGTTCTGCAACTGTGACGGTCTGACCAGTGTGACTATTGGCAACGCTTGCCAGATAATCGGTGCCGAGGCTTTCCGCGGATGCAGCAGTCTCATGCAGGTGCGCATCGGCAATTCGTTGAGGGAAATCGGCAATAATGCCTTCCAATACTGCAGCAATCTCCGGGGAATCAATTTCCCTTCTACGCTCCAGCATATCGGACACAATGCATTTCACAACTGCCAGCGCCTCACTTCGGTGAATCTCCCCGCAGGGCTGCTCACTATTGGCAACAGTGCTTTTGAGGAATGTCTGAGTCTTTCCTCGCTCAGTGTCGGACGCTCATTGCAGAGCATCGGGAACAGTGCCTTTGAGTCGTGTGCTAAAATCACGGGAGTGCGCCTTCCCTCCACGCTGAAAGCCATCGGCAGTTCCGCTTTCGAGGGATGTCTGAGGCTTGATGACCTCATCCTGCCGGATTCCCTGACGAGTATCGGTGGTTCTGCTTTCGAGAACTGCACCAGTTTGAGTACCATTGTCATTCCCCACAGTGTCACCAGCATCGGGAGTTCCTTTATGCGTGGCTGCAGGGCTTTGAAGTCGGTGGTCATTGGCGACCAGGTGACGAGCATTGGGCAGAGCAGTTTTTCGGGATGTTCGCGGCTTGAGAGTGTTGTCATAGGCCGTAATGTGACATACATTGGCAGTTTCGCCTTCGACAACTGCAACAAGGTGACGCGCATAGAGCTCCTTTGCGAAACGCCACCTGCCGTAGGCTACGACAATTTCTCCAACCTCCAGTTCACAATGGTAGACCTTTATATTCCCGTCAACTGCAAGAGCCGTTATAAGGTAGCCTTCATGTGGGAAAAGTTTGCCTTTATCTACGAATCGAACGAAAAAAAGACACAGGACTGATGCTTTCTTCTTTTTCACCTTCTTCCATTGTGCTGCGTCCTGCCTGTGCGGACGATGCCCCCTTCATTGCCGCAGTGGTGATGGAGGCCCTCGGCAACGATGTGATGGCCCATCTTGATACTGTATCGCCCGATGCCGCCATTGTAGAAGTCTGCCGCCGTCCAGATACCCTCTATTCCTGGCAGCATACCCATATTGCCACCTTTCCCGACGGACGGCCTGCCGGAGCCTTGGTGGCCTATCGTGGCGAAAATTACCGCCAGATGCAGCAGACCACCTTCAGCATGCTCCGGCATCTCATCACCTTCGATATCGAAAAGATGGATGATGAGACACAGACTGGCGAATACTACATCGATTCCGTAGCTGTGGTGCCAGAGAGCCGCGGCATGGGATTGGGGCGCAAATTGCTGGAGCATGCTATTGCCTGTGCCCGACTCGAAGGGCTTGCTGCTGTGCTGGCATGCGACCCTCACAACATTTCTGCCCGCAACCTCTACGAACGCATAGGGTTTCATGTCGAGGGGCGCCTGTTCATTTTCGGCGAGGACTATCTGCGTATGGTATGTCGGTGAGGCTTTTCCGATGCCGGGAGTCAGAGAAAACTTTATACCCGGATATTTTTCTTCCCTTTTATTATCACCTGAATCCGCAATCAGAAAAACACGATGACCAAGTTACGCCTTTTTGTAACATTGTTCCTATGTACGGAATGTTTCCTCTCACTTGGTGCCCAGCGTTTTCCCGACCGTAGCGGCCGGCTTGCTGAAATGCGCCAGAGCGTGTGGAAAGAGTGGTGCGTTGAACTCGCGAAGCAACAGCCCGTTAGCCCGTTAGAATTCGCTCCATTGTCCGATGGACGCATTGTGGCATGGAACCTGCCCGACAGTCTGGAACCTCAGGCTGTGATGAACTTCCGCAGTGGAACCAAGGGAATCTGTCCTGGCGAAGGGTGGCCTTGTTATCTCTATCTGCACGGGTCCGGACCGCGTGACAGCGAGTGGGAAACGGGATGGAAGCTGGCTCAACGCTTTGCCGATGCCCCTTCGGCCTATGTTATTCCACAGATTCCGAACGAAGGTAAATGGTACCGATGGTGGCAACGGAGCAAACTGTGGGCATGGAACCATCTCCTGCGTATGTTGTTGGCGCGTCCTGATGTCGATGCTTCGCGCCTCTATCTTTTCGGTATTTCAGAAGGAGCCTACGGAAGCCAGCGTCTGGCATCGTACTATGCCGACTATTTTGCCGCTGCCGGGCCTATGGCCGGTGGCGAACCTTTGAAGAATGCACCTGTGGAGAACCTCGGGAACCTGGCCTTCAGCTTTCTTACCGGTTCGGAAGATGTGATGTTCTATCGTAACGTCCTTACACAGAATACGGCAAAAGCTCTCGATAGCATCGCCTCACTCTATCCTGGAAAGTATCACCATCGTGTGGAAATCATTCCAGGACGCGCCCACCATATCGACTATTCGCCCACTACGCCCTGGCTTTCGCGTCACCGTCGTGCTGCACAGCCCCAGCATTTCCTTTGGGAAAACTTCGAGGTGGATAGTCTCAAGCGCAATGCCTTCTATAATCTGCAAGTACTTTCAGAGACAGATGCCTACCGTACATCCTATGAGTTCAAGGCTGATGCCGGCAATCTCATTACAATCGGTGTCAAAGCGGTGGAGTACACGACTACCTTCACGGACCCCTGGTGGGACATTGACATGTTTTTTGACCGTATCTATACTCCTGCCGCCCATGGCCGTCTGCGTATTTTCCTCTCGGAGGAGCTGGTCGACCTTGAGCGCCCCGTTACGGTGACCGTCAACGGCCGCTGCCTGTTTCATGGACGTCTCAAACCTTCGCGCGAGGTGATGCTCCAGTCTGCCCGTCTTTGGGGCGATCCCCTTCGCCTGTTCCCTGCAGCAGTAGAGGTGGAGTGGTGAGCCAAAGTCGCATGTCCTTTTAGCCTCCCATGGTTCACGTTTCCGGATTTGTTTGACGTTTTTTTTAGCACACCCCTCCAATCATTTGTCTCCCATCGTGTGGGACGAGGACGGGTGGCCGGTGGTCAACGATGGCCTTCCTGAGTGGAGGCTGTATGTTGGAAACGGTAGCTCCGCACTCCTCGGAAATGAGGGGTGCGGAGCTATCACATATATGGAGCTGGCTCTCTGTGGTTGTGCTGGGCGACACACTGTAAGCCTTTCAGGGGTGTTCTATAAATTAGCTTGAGGCGATTTTTTGCCTATCGTACAGTAGATTTTTGTTTTTCAAGTATGCACATAGCGGGCTATGTAAGTGCTTGA
>SFJN01000044.1 GCA_004555055.1 Bacteroidales bacterium
CCGTCGGCACAGCCAAGGTGGCCAGCATCACTTCGCCCCGCGGCAATGCCCAGGCTTTGGGAACCGTCACCGCAAAACTCGGAGAAAAGGTTACCTTCGCAGGCGAATACCTGCAGCTCGTGGCAAGTCTCCAGTTTGGCGATGCCAATGCCAGCGTATACAAGGACTTCACAGCCTTCGAAGTCTCCAAGGATGGCAAGTCGCTTTCCTTCGTCCTGCCTGCCGAAGCTCCCGACGGCGACATCAACATCGTCTGCAAAAGCGGTGTGCTGGTACCCGTAGGCAAGCTCGTCACCGTAGCCCCCTCCAATCTCAAGGCTGCTCCCGAACCCGTGAAGGCGGGCAAGGAACTCACCGTCACCGGCAACGACCTTGACGTGGTGACACAAGTCCAGTTCCCCAACTGTGCAGTTGCAGAAGCCCAGGCAGCAGAAGGCAAGCTGGTTGTGGCCGTTCCTGCCGAAGCACAGGAAGGAGACCTTCTTCTCATCATGGCCAACGGCAAGCAGACTCGCGTACCCTTCACCCTCATCAAGCCCACTGTCAGCGGCTTCAACATGAATCCCGCCGCAGCCGGTAGCGATGTGGTCATCCAGGGTACAGACCTCGACCTCATCGTTTCCGCCACCTTCGAAGGCGGAAGCACCGTCAAGGAATTCAGTGTCAGCGAAGACGGCACCGCACTCACCGTAGCCGTTCCTCTTGATGCGGCAGAAGGCAAGGTGGTTCTCGCACTGGCCAACGGCACCGTTGTGGAAACACCCTCGCTGAGTGTGGACAAACCCGTATTCTGCTACATTCCCGACGTCACTGTCCTCACCGAAAACGACCTTAAGGCCGGTGATCTTCTTACCGTTGCAGTGGAAAACATCGACGTCCTTACGGGAGTTGAAATCGACGGCACGGCATGTCAGTACGTGGCCAACAATGGAAAACTCTTCATCGGCATCCCCGAAGGCGCCGGATTCAAGTCGAAACTCCGCCTCATCTCCAATAACGGCGAGGTTACCTACGACCTTTCCGTAGTCCCCAACACCGAAAAGCACACCGTCATCTGGAGCGGTGCATGGGAATGCGATGGATGGACCGGACTCGAAGACCTCTCTTGGGACAAGTACGACTGGGCTTCCGTCAACCCGGGCACCGAACTCAAGCTCACCATCACTCCGCTCCGTCCCACCGACGGCTGGGGTTGCGTATCGCTGCGTCATGGCGACAGCTGGGGCGGACTCCCCGAACCCATCCCCGGACAGTACGACTTTGATGTCAATGCCGGCACACAGGTCATCAGCGTTGTCCTCGAAGCCAACGTGCTCAGCGACCTTGTCAACAACGGCGGACTCATCATCACGGGTCACAACTTCGTACTCTCCCAGGTTGAACTCGTAGAGCACATCTCGCTCGAGACCACCATCTGGGAAGGCGAGGCCGTAGTCGACGACTGGGGCAACCAGCCTACTCTCCTCAGCGACGGTGGAACGGAACTTCAGGAAGCCGGAGCGAAGGTAGGTTCCGTGGTACGCTTCTACGTGAAGCCCACTGCCGATACCTGGAACCTCCAGGTCGTAGAGGGACACTGGGGTGGAAATTTCTGCGACTACAGCAATGAGAACTACAATCTCGACGAACACAACGGAGCAGTAGAACTCACCCTGACCCAGGAAATGCTGGACAAACTCTTCACCGTCCAGAACTGGGGCGGCTCCTTCATCCTCAACGGCGACAACATCGTCTGCACGAAGATTACCATCGAATAGTGAACTTCTCACTGCATAAGACGGGATTCACTTGCATGCCCTGACCGTCAGGATTCTGCCAATGGACAGGGCATGCATCATCCTCTGCACCTAACCCGCAAGGATGGGAATCCGAGAAATCTCTACGGAAACATCAGCGCCGGGAGACTCCGACACAAACCCGGGCCTTCCGGTGCTGCATTGTTTTCACTTACACTTTCAGAGCATCTCTTCAAAAAAATATCCCTCCGGCATCGCCGAACTGCGAAGAAATAACCCACGAATGTTCGTTCCACATTCTATTGTTTGTACCGTATAGTTTTCCATATCGCCATACGGCAAAGACCATCCATCACTGATGAAACACTACTTTTTCCTATTTTTTTCCCTTATTCTCCTTGCAGCCTGTGGTTCCGATTCTGCCGAAGAACCGGAGACAAAGGCCGAAGCACCGCTGTTCCTCAGCGTTGCCCCCACCACCGACACCGAAATCTCTGCCGGCAGTCAGACATTTGTGCTGACCTTCGACCGCAACATCACCATACTCTCCTCCACCGTTCCACAGATTACCCTCAACGGAAAGGCCGTAACATCGGCCAGAATCGAGGGCGGTGCAAGTCCGCGTCTGACTGTCACAGCCACTGTACCCAATGATGCTCGGGAAGCCGTGCTGGTGATTCCCACAGGAATCGTCAAAACCACTGCCGGAGGCCTCGCCGCCCGTACCGAACTGAAATGGAACATCAAGCAGTTTCCTGCCGTAGATCCTTCGACATTCGATGGACTGTGCAATCCCAAAGCCACACCTGAGGCCAGGAGCGTCATGGAATTTCTGAAGGAAAACTACGGCAAACGCCAGCTTTCCGGTGTGCAGTCCTCATCGTCAAACACCCTCGACTTCGTCAATGCCGTGGCCGAAAGCTACGGGAAGCACCCTGCCCTCGCCGGGTTCGATTTTATCTACCTTGCCTTTTCCCCTACACCCGCTGGATGGTCGTGGCAACAGAACTACAACGATATCAGTGCCGCACGCGAACAATGGGAGCACAACGGGCTGGTATCCTACATGTGGCACTGGAACGTCCCCGACAATGAGGCCGCCTACCTCAAATGCCGCGACGAGGGGTCAACAGACCACATGGGATTCTATGCCCCAGGTGCCAATGGTGGACAGGGCGAAACGCAATTCGACATCCGCGAAGCCCTGAAGGAGGGGACATGGCAGCACGAGTGCATCCTCCGCGACATCGACGAGGTGGCAGGATACCTTCAGAACCTTCAGGAAGCGGATATCCCCGTTATCTTCCGCCCGCTCCATGAAGCCGCCGGCAGCTATACCCGCTATTACCCTCAGGGTGGAGCATGGTTCTGGTGGGGACGCTACGGTGCCGAGCCCTGCCGTCAGCTCTACCGTCTCCTCTACGAACGCCTGGTGAACCACCATGGTCTGAACAACCTGATATGGTGCTGGACCATCGATGTGGCCGAAGGATACGGAAAGTCTGCCGCAGAATGGTATCCCGGAAACGACTGCGTCGACATCGTTGGCGTAGACATCTATACCGACAATACTGCACTCTGCCAGCGTACGGCCTACGACTTCATGCACGAGGTTACGGGCGGCAAGAAGCTGACCACCATATCCGAATGCGGGAACATCTGCAATCCCACTGCACAGCAGCAGGGCGGGGCCTTCTGGAGCTGGTTCATGGTATGGCCCACCACCGGCAACGGCGGCACCATAGACCTGGCCGGATGGAAGGCCAACACCGCAAGCTACTGGCAGGAAGTGCTGCAAAGCCCTTGCGTCATGAACCGCGAAGACATGCCTTCGCTCAAGGCTCTCTGAAATTCCCCATCCAAACAACACAACCCATACGGTGGCCATCAGAACTGCAGCCACCCCATACATCTTTATCCATGAAACTTCCCACACGACTGTTCCATTGTGGCATTGCCACCATGGTTCTTTCCGCAGGACTCCTCACATCCTGCGGCCCGAAGAAGGCTTCCGACCCCTTGGCTTCGACCGGACGCACCCAGCGAACGGAAAACCTGCTCGAAAACCTCCGCCATCAGGCCGATACGGCTGGATATATGTACGGCCATCAGGACGATACAGCCTACGGCATTGGATGGGTCGGCGACTCCTGCCGCAGCGATGTTCAGAGCGTCTGCAACGATTTCCCTGCCGTCATCGGCTTCGACCTCGGACACATCGAGCTTGGCGACTCCTGCAACCTTGACGGGGTGCCCTTCGACCATATGCGCCAGCTCATCTTCGCACAGTACGACCGGGGCGGCGTCATTACCCTTTCATGGCATCTCGACAATCCTCTCAGCGGCGGCACCTCGTGGATCAACGACAGTCTGCGCACCCAGGAGTCACGGACTGTGGCTGAAGTGCTGAAGGATGGCGAGGCTCACGACCGGCTTGTCGCCTACATCGACAGTGCCGCCGCCTTCATCTGTTCCCTTCAGACGCCCTACGGCGTGCAGGTGCCCGTCATTTTCCGTCCCTGGCACGAACACACCGGTTCGTGGTTCTGGTGGGGCAAGGATTTCTGCACCCCGCAGCAGTACATCGCGCTGTGGAAACTCACCGCAGAACGATTCAAGGCGTGCGGTGTCACCAATGCCCTGTTCGCCTATTCGCCCGACCGGACAGAATCGCCCGAAGCCTATATGGAGCGCTATCCCGGCGATGAAATGGTCGACATCTTCGGTCTCGACTGCTACTGCTTCGGCAACAACGAACCTGCAACCTTCGAGAACTACGTAGAAAACGTCAAGCGCCAGCTCACCTATGTCTGCCGTCTTGCCAAGGAACACGGCAAGGTAGCCGCTTTCACCGAAACCGGCTACGAAGGTCTTCCCTACGAAAAATGGTGGACCGAGGCACTGGCACCTGCCATCGCAGACCTTCCTGTGGCCTACGTCCTCACCTGGCGCAATGCCCATGACAAGGTGGGCCACTTCTATGCCCCCTATCCCGGACACACTTCCGTCGACGACTTTACAGCCTTCTACAATCTACCGCGCACCCTCTTCGTGCACGACGTCAACGGACTCTATCTCCAAAGCAGCAAATAGCAATAAATACAATAAACTATCCTACGAAATGTCAGCAGAATTTGAGAAGAAGGTGGCAGCTCTCCGCGCACATCACGAAGAACTGCTCACACGTCCCAACACTCCCAAGCCTTGGGGTAACGGTATCTACGAAAAATACGAACATCCCATACTTACCGCCGAGCACACTCCACTGGAATGGCGCTATGACTTCGACGAAAAGTCCAACCCTTTCCTCATGCAGCGCATCATGATGAACGCCACGCTCAACTCGGGTGCCATCAAATGGCAGGGCCGCTACCTGCTGGTGGTGCGTGTGGAGGGTGCCGACCGCAAGAGTTTCTTCGCCGTGGCGGAGAGTCCGAACGGCATCGACAACTTCCGCTTCTGGGATGAGCCCATCACCATGCCGGAGGACGTGGTTCCTGCCACCAACATCTACGACATGCGCCTCACCGCTCATGAAGACGGATGGATCTACGGCATCTTCTGCGCCGAACGTCACGACGACAGTTGCCCCAGCGACCTCTCGGCAGCCACCGCCACTGCCGCCATCGCACGCACCAAGGACCTGAGGAACTGGGAGCGGCTCCCCGACCTGAAGTCGGCCTCACAACAACGCAACGTGGTGCTCCACCCCGAATTCGTCGACGGAAAGTACGCCCTCTACACCCGTCCGCAGGACGGATTCATCGATGCCGGTTCCGGCGGAGGCATCGGATGGGCATTGGTCGACGACATCACGCATGCTGAGGTCCGCGAGGAACGCATCATCAATGCCCGCCACTACCACACCATCATGGAGGTGAAGAACGGCGAAGGTCCGCACCCCATCCGCACGCCGCAGGGCTGGCTCCACCTGGCACACGGTGTCCGCGGATGCGCCTCCGGACTGCGTTATGTACTGTATCTTTACATGACAGCACTCGACGACCCCACACGCGTCATCGCGCAGCCGGGGGGATATTTCCTTGTACCCGAAGGGGAGGAGTACATCGGGGATGTGATGAATGTGGCGTTTGCTAACGGATGGATTGCCGATAACGACGGACGGGTATACATCTACTATGCCTCGTCGGACACACGGATGCATGTGGCAACCTCCACCATCGAACGCCTGGTAGACTACTGCCTGCACACTCCCGCCGACGGATTTTCCACCGGAGCATCGGTGGAGACCATCAAACGGCTGGTGGAGAAGAACCGGAAACTGGCGGGCAAGTCCGCCCACACAATGTAAAAGGAGGCAAGGAAATGCACAAGGAAATGCTTTCAGGACTTCGTCAGGAGATGCTCCAGACCCTTGAGCAGAACATACTCCCCTTCTGGCTCCACCATATGGTGGACGGGGCACATGGCGGCTTCTACGGCCGTATGACCGGCGAGGGCCGTCTGATGCCCGACGCCCCCAAGGGAGCCATACTCAACGCACGGATACTGTGGAGTTTCTCCGCAGCATACCGAGTGCTCGGAAACGGGGACTACCTGCTGGCGGCACGCCGTGCCAAGGATTACATCCTGCGGCATTTCGTCGACCGCGCCTTTGGCGGAACCTTCTGGGAGGTCGACTGCGAGGGGCGACCCACCGACACGAAGAAGCAGTTTTATGCCATCGGATTCATGCTCTATGGCCTGAGCGAATATGCCCGGGCACTGCACCACCGCCTGGGTAATGCAGCCTCCGAAGAGACGGAAACCGTGCTTCAGGAGTGTTTCTCCCTCTTCGACGTCATCGAACACCACGCCCGCGACCAGAGGTACGGAGGATACATCGAGGCCCTCTCGTGCGACTGGCAACCGCTTGCCGATGTCCGGCTGTCGGAGGTCGACGCCAACTTCCCGAAATCGCAGAACACCCACCTCCACATCATCGAGCCTTATGCCAACTTCTTCCGTTGTCTGAAGGAGATGCACCGCAGCGTGGAGCGTGTGGAGCCTGCCCTGCGTCACCTCATCGACATCTTCTGCCACCGCATCCTCAATGATTCCACATGGCATCTCGACCTCTTCTTCGAGATGGACTGGACACGGGGTGCGGGACACCTCGAAAGTTACGGCCACGACATCGAATGCTCATGGTTGCTGCACGAGGCGGCACTGGTGCTGGACGATGCCGAAGTGCTGGCACAGGTGGAGCCCATCGTCCAGCGTGTGGCAGAGGCTTCGGTGAAGGGCATCAATGCCGACGGGTCCATGACCCACGAAGCAAATCTCGACACGGGCTATGTCGATGCCGACCGCCACTGGTGGGTGCAGGCCGAAGCCGTGGTGGGTTTCCTCAACATCTACCAGCATTTCCACACACCCTCCGCACTGGAACGGGCACTGCGCTGCTGGGATTACATCAAGGCTCACCTCATCGACCGTGAACTCGGCGAATGGTTCTGGAGTTGCGATGCCGAGGGGCACGTCAACCGCCGCGAAGACCATGCCGGATTCTGGAAATGTCCCTACCACAACAGCCGGATGTGTCTGGAAGTCATCGAACGTTTTCGTTAAGCGAGGGCAGAGCCAAGCTTGCTTGTACTATGCCGAGCGTAGAAAACGAAGGACGAAATCCAACGTTTTCGTTAAGCGAGGGCAGTTATGCCGAGCGTAGAAAACGAAGGACGAAGTCCAACGTTTCCCCGCCGGGTCCTGACACTTCCACCTCCGTAGCACGGTACTTCCCGGCCGGCAGGCCTCTGTTTCTGCGTACTTCGCCACTTTAAGGCCTTACACGCTCTCCATACTTTCTGGAGCACACACATGCTGAACACTATCCACAAAATATGAAAACATTTCTCCACATACTGCCATTCGGACTGCTGTTCCCCATCGCCGCCGCTGCCGAGAAGGTGGAGCTCCGCACTCCTGCCACCAGTTTCGTAATAGAACTCGCCAAGGGTGCCGAGCCCATGTTCGTCTATTACGGACCTTCGCTCACCGCCACCGACGCGGCCAACCTCGGTGTTCCCACCGATGCCAATTGGAGCCATCTCTCGCTCTACCCCGCATACGGAGCCACACACATGCAGGACGAGCCCTGCCTGGCCATGCGCCATGCCGATGGCAACCTCTCCACACAGATGCTCATCGACCGCTGGGAACGCCGTAGCGTCAGCGATACCGCGCCCAACGGTGAGCCACGACAAGGTGAGGAACTCACAGTCTACCTCTCCGACCCCCTCTATCCCGTACACGTGGAACTCCACTATCTCGCCTATGCCGATGTGGACATGATGGAATACTGGACCGTCATCCGCCACGACGAGCGCCGTAACGTCACCCTTACGCAGTACGCTAATCCCGTTCTCCCCATCCACCGCGACAATGTCTATTGCACACATTTCACCGGTTCGTGGGCGGCAGAAGCCCAACTTTCGGAGCATGCACTGGAACCCGGCACACTGCTCATCCAGGACAAGGACGGCACACGCAACTCGGGGATGCGCCGCAACGAGATGCTCTTTGCGCTCGACGGGCCGGCACGCGAAAACGAGGGGCATGTCATCGCCACTGCTCTCCTCTACAGCGGAAACTACCGCATCCTTGTCGACACTGACAACACCGACTACCACTACTATATGGCCGGGCCCTCGCCCGACAACGCGGAATATCATCTCCGCCGGGGCGAGACCTTCACCACTCCCCGCTCGGCCGTCACCTATTCCACGCACGGAACGAACGGTGCGAGCCAGAATTTCCACCGCTGGGCACGCAGGTACCAGCTCCGCCACGGCAATGCCGAACGCATGATCCTGCTCAACTCGTGGGAGGGTGTCTACTTCAACATCAACCAGGAGGGCATGGCGCAGATGATGCGCGACATCAAGTCGATGGGCGGAGAGCTCTTTGTGATGGACGACGGCTGGTTCGGCACCAAATATCCCCGTCTGACCGACAACTGTGCCCTGGGCGACTGGGAGGTCGACACCACGAAACTGCCCGAAGGCATCGACGGGCTGCTGCGCGATGCCCGCGAGGCAGGAGTGAAATTCGGCATCTGGATAGAGCCCGAAATGACAAACACCGTCTCCGAACTCTACGAAAAACACCCCGAATGGGTCATCAAGGCCCCCGGACGCGAACCCGTCACCGGACGAGGAGGTACACAGCTTGTACTCGACCTCGCAAACCCTGCCGTCCAGGACTATGTCTTCAGCATCGTCGACCGTCTGCTTTCGCAGTGGCCCGACATTGCCTACATCAAGTGGGATGCCAACGCTCCGATGATGAACCACGGCTCGCAGTATCTCAGTGCCGACGACCAGAGCCATCTGAACATTGCCTATCACCGCGGCCTCATCGACGTCTGCCAGCGCATCCGCGCGAAGTATCCCGACGTCATCATCCAGGACTGCGCATCCGGAGGCTCACGCGTAAACTACGGACTGTTGCCGTTCTTCGACGAATTCTGGGTAAGCGACAACACCGATGCCCTGCAACGTATCTACATGCAGTGGGGAACATCCTACTTCTATCCCGCCATTGCCATGGCATCGCACATCTCCGCCGTACCCAATCATGCCGTTTTCCGAACCACCTCGCTGAAGTTCCGCTGCGATGTGGCGATGAGCGGACGCCTGGGTATGGAAATACAGCCCAAGAACATGAGCGACGAGGAGAAAGACCTCTGCCGGCAGGCCATCAACGACTATAAACTTGTGCGCAAGACCGTGCAGCACGGCGACCTTTACCGCCTGAATACGCCCTACGATGCCGACCGGCAGGCCGCACTGATGTACGTGTCCGCACAGAAGGACGAAGCCGTCTTCTTCTGGTACAAACTCGAGACGATGAAGAACCATCACTTCCCCATCGTCCGGATGGCTGGACTGAAGCCCGATGCCATGTATACCGTCACCGAACTGAACCGCATCGACAAGTCGCCGCTCTCATTCGAGGGGCAGACCTTCAGCGGGGCCTATCTGATGAACCACGGACTTCTGCTCCCCGCCGACCACGATGTCGAATGGAACCGCCGCAACGACTGGGCAAGCCGCGTGCTGCGGCTGCAGGCCAGATAATGCCTGAAGCGACACCGTCCCCCCTACACACTCCCGCCAATGTCTTTGCCTTTCGACAGAGACATTGGCGGGAGTTTTTTTGGGGGGGAGCGAAACACCTAAACACAATGTGCCTTGAACGAAATGGGAGACGTGCCCTCCTTACAACAAAAAACCTAAAAAAATAATGACAGACATCAGCATGGCTTTTAGAGCGAAGTCGGAGAAGATGACAGCCTCGTACCGCACTTTACAGGCAACTTTGAGGTCCTTCGGCACGGAAAATACGGCACTTTCTGCCTCCAAAACTTCCATTCAGACCAAAAACAGGCGCAAAAAGCCTCAATATTGCCCTTCGGGGATACAGAAACATCGGACTTCTCACACCAAAACATCCGTACTTTCGAGGCAAAACCTCCGTACTTTGTGCCAAAGAAGTCCGTACTTTTGGAATTTCCAGCCGAGAAACAGTAGAAAACAGCCCGTTTCAGGGATGTGGATTTCCAGCACAGACGGCAGGCTACTGGCTTCCGAAGCCATTTTCAGGACCGTTTTTTGCCCGTTTTCCTTCAATTTTATTGACAAACCGTATGGATTTAGTCTACTTTATCATACTCTTTCCTTTTGCAAAGACTAACCGAAAGAACCCAAATATAGGATTTGCCTACACACTGTATCGGGAACGCTGTGCTCACGCTGATGCCCAGCCTTCCGGCCCTTTCGTGACGTAACAGTACGAACAATGCAGGTCTGGGAACGCTTCCCACTGACACCGCCGTAGTTTGGAAGCAGCATCTGCCATAAAGAGTGAGCGGAGAGCTTCCGACCCCTCTGCAGCAGTTCCTCACGCACCGTCGGCAGAAAAAAAACACAGTTATCCCACTTTTTTCAATGTTGTACAAAAAACGGGCAAAAAAGTGCAAGTGCATGTCGCAAAAACGTCATAATTTTGCTGCCGAAAACCACCATGTAAATTCTTTCTGCCCCATGGGGCAGTTCATGAAGACAATGAAAAATACACTCATTACCCTTCTTGCCTCCCTCGCCACAGTCCCTGCGGCCTGGGGTGTCGAACTCCCCGACATCCTGGGGGACAACGCCGTGCTGCAGCAACAGACACAAGCCCGGCTTTGGGGATGGGCAAAGGCCGGAAACTACGTACAGGTAACCACCGGATGGGACCACCGCCAATACGTGGCACAGGCCGGAAACGACGGACGATGGACCCTGCAAGTGACCACGCCGAAAGCCGGTTTCAACGCCTACAGCATCGTATACGATGAATATGACGCCCGTCCGCAAGCGGATACTTCAGCCGTTCCCGTCGATACGAAGACGGTGGACAACGTGCTCATCGGCGAAGTATGGTTCTGCTCCGGACAGTCGAACATGGAGATGCCGCTGGGCGGTTTCTGGAATTGTCCCGTCGAAGGCGGCAACGAGGCCATTGCCTATGCCGGACGCTATGCACAGTCCGTGCGCGTGGCTACCATAGAAAAGACACCCGCACAGGAGCCCCAGACCCGCGTCAGAGGCGGATGGGATGTGGCATCGCCTGCCAACGCTCCGCGGTTCTCGGCCGTGGCATGGTTCTTTGCCACCACACTGACCGACATCCTGCAGGTACCCGTGGGGGTCATCAACTGCAGTTGGGGCGGATCGTGCGTCGAAGGCTGGATGCCCAAGGAGGTGCTGCTCACCTACCCCGACGGCCTGACGCCCATCGACGACACCGACTACCATGCCAAGATGGTGATGTACAACGGCATGCTGGCGCCCTTGGCGGGATATACCGTTAAGGGATTCCTCTGGAACCAGGGCGAATCGAACGTCGGGCGCGAAGAGGAGTATGTGGAGCGTTTCCAGACCATGGCACAGCTATGGCGCAAACTGTGGAACCAGCCTGCCGATGCCCTTCCCTTCTACACCGTAGAACTGCCCCCCTACCGCTACGGCGATGCCGACGGCACCTCGGCGGCCGACTTCCGCGCCGCCCAACACCGCATCGCACGCCTCCTGCCTCATTCGGGATGTGTATGCACCAGCGACCTCATCTACCCCTATGAACTCGACCAGATTCACGGTGCACAGAAACAGCCCATCGGACAGCGCATGGCCTACATGGCACTGACACGCGACTACGGCATACAGGGCATCGCAGCCGAAGCACCCGAACTGGAGCGGTGGACCCTCGTCGACGCTTCGCCCGACGACATTGCCGTGATTGCAGGAAGCCGTGTGGAAACTCCGCGCACCAACGGATGCATCGCACGCCTCTACTTCACAAACAGCATCGAAGGTTTCGACCGCATGACGGACATCCCGGGATTCGAGGCACAGGACACTCAAGGTGTATGGCACAAGGCCATCGTATGGTCCTCGTCGGAATGGCAGAATGTGGAGCGGCAGGGGTGCTTCCTTTCGCTGGCATGTCCCGAGGCCGACCGCATCTGCAACGTACGCTACTGCTACCGCAACTTCGCCATCGGCACACTACATACCGTGCGCGGACTGCCATTGGTGCCCTTCACCACCGAAAAAGGAGAATAACATCCTAACAACCTCAATAACCTCTGACTTGATACCATCATGAAAAACACCATAAAGATTCTGCTCAGTCTGATCATTTCATCGTGTGCCGTCATGGAAACACCTGCACAGACCACCACAAACACCGCCCAACCCTTCGTCACCGTACGCGACGGACATTTCTACCTCGGCGACAAGGAATACCGCTATGTGGGTGCCAACTTCTGGTATGGCGCCATCCTGGGCAGTGAGGGACGGGGCGGCAACCGCGAACGTCTGCACCGCGAACTCGACCATCTGAAATCCATCGGCGTGGACAACGTGCGCGTGCTCGTCGGAGGTGACGGACGTGACGGCATACCCTCGCACATCGCACCAAAACTGCAGACCGAACCGGGGGTATACAACGACACCCTCCTTGCCGGACTCGACTATCTGATGCTCGAACTCGAGAAACGCGACATGCGGGCCATCCTCTACCTCAACAACGCCTGGGAATGGTCGGGAGGATACGGGGCATACCTCGACTGGGTGGGCTTCGAAAGCGACATTCCGGACTATGCGAAAGGCGATGGAAGCACACGGCATTTCAGCCAGACACCCGTTCCGGGTATTGACGGATACCGCGAATATACACAGCATGTGTCGAACTTCGTCCTCCACGAAGGGGCGAAGGCAATGGCCGACCGCCATGCCTGCTTCATCGTTTCGCGAAAGAACCGCTACACCGGAGTACCCTACAGCCAGAGCCCCGCACTCATGGCGTGGGAGATTGCCAACGAACCCCGCGCCTTCAACGGCGACGAACTGCACAAACGCAAGTTCGTGGAATGGATTGACCGCCAGTCGCGCCTCATACGGGCCATCGACCCCAACCACCTCATCACTACCGGTTCCGAGGGACGCCACGGCTGCGAACAGGACATGCAGCTCTTCCGCACCATCCACACCCTGCCCTGCATCGACTATGCCTGCATCCACATCTGGCCCTACAACTGGGGATGGCTCGGACGCTTCGAGCAGAATCCCGATGAAGGCAAGACCATTCCCGATAGCAAGCCCGACCCCATGACGGAAAAGGTGGGCGATGCCTGCGCCAAAAGCATGGCATACATCGACGAGGCATACGCCATGCTCCAGGGCTCGGGACGACCCATCGTACTTGAGGAGTTCGGGTATCCCCGCGACAGGTTCCGCTTTGCACCGGGAAGCCCCACCCTCGGCCGCGACCAATACTACCGCTTCCTCTTCGGCATCATCCGCGATTCGGGAAAGATTGCCGGTTGCAACTTTTGGGGATGGGGCGGCAGCGCAGATGTACGGCACGTGGTATGGGAACGCTGGGACGACTATGTCGGCGACCCCGCACAGGAGGAACAAGGCCTGAACTCCGTATTTGCGACCGACTCGACCACCATCGGCATCATACGTTCAATGTCCGCTGACATCAGAAAACAATAGACGAAACATGCTCAGACGCATTCTTATAATAGTGGCAGCCTTCATCACCACAAGTTTGGCTGCCGAAGCACAGATTGTCGGGAACGACATTACGGTCAGCGTCACTCCCGACCATCCGGATTGGACATACAAGACCGGAGAGGACATCCTCTTCAACGTCTGCGTCGCAAAGTCCGGAGTTCCCCTCCCCAATGCCAAGGTAACACTGCAGAGCGGTCCGGAATGGTATGCCGACAAAGTCAGCGAAACATCCCTTGCCAAGGGTACGACGACCGTGAAAGCCCAGATGAAACAACCGGGATTCTACAAACTGAAGGCCACGGCACACGTCGGCGGACGCGACTATGAGGCTTGGTGCAGCGTAGGAGTAAGCCCCGAACGCATACGCCCCGTGGCACAATGTCCCGAGGACTTCGACAGTTTCTGGAAACAGACTGCCGACGAGGCGCGCCAGACACCGCTCGAACCGCAACTCACCCTGCTCCCCGAACGGTCAAACGCTGAGGTATTGACGTATCATGTATCGTTCCAAAACGACCGTCCCGGACGCCGTGTCTATGGCATCTTGAATGTCCCGGCGCGTCCCGGACGCTACCCTGCCCTGCTCCGGGTGCCAGGTGCGGGCGTAAGGCCCTATACCGGCGACGAATGGACCTGCAGGCAAGGCGTCATCGTACTCGAAATCGGCGTGCACGGCATACCCGTCACCGAACCTCAGGCCTACTACGACCGACTCTTCACGGCTGCACTCGCTGACTATTGGCACAATGGAATCCACGACCGCCGGCGCAACTATTACCGCCACGTCATCACCGGATGCCTCCGCGCCATTGACTTCATCGCAGCACTCGGGGACCTCATGCCCATCTACGGTACCGACGGCACGGCATGGGACGGCAGCAACCTCGCCGTCACAGGGTCGTCGCAGGGCGGATTCCTCACTTTGGCCACCACGGCCCTCGACAGCCGCGTGTCGTGCTACGGGGCGGTACACGCTGCGCTCTGCGACCTCGAAGCGGCTACGAAACGCAAACCCTGCGGATGGCCCCACTACTTCTACGACGAAGGGGCAGGGAAACCGAAGGAGGACATCGACAGGCACCTGGTAGAGGAACTCCGCTACTACGATGGTGTGAACTTCGCACGACTCATACACGTACCGGGATTCTTCAGTTTCGGATACAACGACAACGTGGTGCCGCCCACCACAGCCTATGCCACATACAACATTGCCGGAGGCGACAAGACGCTTTCGCCCTATCCCATGACCGCACACTTCTGGCATCAGGAGCAATGGGACGAATGGCAGGCTTTCCTGCTCCGCCATCTTCTGCACACCACATCCAAGTAGCACCCTCATACAAGCAGTATGCACAACGCACAATATGGCCATTTCGATGACGTCGCACGAGAGTTTGTCATCACCGAACCTGCCACTCCTTACCCCTGGATTAACTATCTGGGAAACGAAGACTTCTTCGGACTCATCAGCAATACGGGCGGTGGCTACAACTTCTACAAGGATGCAAAATTCCGCCGCATCACACGCTACAGATACAACGGCGTGCCCATGGACAATGGCGGAAGGTATTTCTACATCGCCGACGGAGACTGCATCTGGAATCCCGGATGGAAACCCATGAAGACTCCGCTCGAACACTACGAATGCCGCCACGGCTTGAACTATACCCGCATCACCGGCATGAAGAACGGTGTCGAGGCATCGCTCCTTTGCTTTGTCCCGCTTCACGAACGGGCCGAAGTGCAGCGCCTCACGCTTTCGAACCTCGGCGACCGGACCAAGCGGCTCCGCATCTTCTCGCTTGCAGAATGGTGTCTGTGGAATGCAGCGACCGATATGGAGAACTTCCAGCGCAACCTTTCGACCGGCGAAGTGGAGATTGACCTCGACCCCGTAAAGGATACGGAGGGGAAGGAACTTCCCGCCACCGTCATCTACCATAAGACGGAATACAAGGAGCGCCGCAACCACTATGCCTTCTACAGCGTCAACACACAGGCCGACGGCTACGACACCGACCGCGAACAGTTCCTGGGACTTTACAACGGGTTCGAGGCTCCGCAGACGGTGATGGCACAGCGGGCACTCAACTCCCTGGCGCATGGGTGGAGCCCCATCGCATCGCATTTCATCGAGGTGGAACTGCAGCCCGGCGAGACCCGCGACCTCATCTTCGTACTCGGATATACCGAACTTCCCGACGATGAGAAGTTCGCTCCCGACGACCTCGAACGGAAACGCAGCGGACACCTCATCACCTCGCAGCATTCCGACGTCACCTTCGTCAACAAGCGGCCGGCACACGACGTCGTGGCACGCTTCCACAGCACGGAAGCGGTGGAGGCGGCATTCGCTGAACTGAAGGCCATGTGGGACGACCTCCTCTCGCAATTCCACATCCACAGCGACGAACCGCGACTCGACCGCATGGTGAACATCTGGAACCAGTATCAGTGCATGGTCACCTTCTGCTTCTCACGTTCAGCATCGTTCTTCGAAAGCGGCGTGGGACGAGGCATGGGATTCCGCGACAGCAATCAGGACCTCGTGGGATTCGTACATCAGATTCCCCAACGTGCCCGCCAGCGCATACTCGACATTGCAGCCACACAATTCCCCGACGGCGGCTGCTACCACCAGTACCAGCCGCTGACGCGCCGCGGAAACAACGACATCGGCGGAGGCTTCAACGACGACCCGCTGTGGCTCATATTCGGCACCGTGGCATATCTGAAGGAAACGGCCGACTTCTCCATCCTCGCCGAACCCGTTCCCTGGGACAACCAGCCGGGCACCGAGGTGCCGCTCCTGGAACATCTCCGCATCGCGTTCCGCCACGTCACCAACCATCTCGGGCCGCACGGCCTGCCACTCATCGGACGTGCCGACTGGAACGACTGCCTCAACCTGAACTGCTTCTCGACAAATCCCGACGAGAGTTTCCAGACCACCGAAAACCGTACCGAAGGCTCGCAGGCGGAATCGCTGATGATTGCCGGACTCTACGTCTGCTGCGGACGCGACTATGTGGAACTGCTGGAATACATTACCGCACATCCCGTACTCCCCACTCTAATGCCTATGCCATTCGACCCGACTATCGAGGCCGAAGACGCACAACAGCGCATACAGCGCATGGAGGAAGCCGTAAAGCAATACGGCTGGGACGGCGAATGGTACCTACGTGCCTACGATTTCTACGGCAACAAGATTGGCTCGAAGGAAAACGCCGAGGGCCAGATATTCATCGAGTCGCAGGGATTCTGCGCCATGGCGGGCATCGGACGCGACGAGGGCATGGTGGATGCATCCCTCGACTCGTGCCGGCGACTGCTGGACACCCCGCACGGAATGGTACTCAACTATCCGGGCTTCACCACCTATCACCCCGAAATGGGGGAAATCAGCACTTATCCGGCCGGATACAAGGAGAATGCGGGCATATTCTGCCACAACAACCCTTGGGTCATCATCGCCGAAGTACTGGAAGGACGCACGGAGAGCGCATGGGAGCATTACACGAAGATTTGTCCGGCATGGACCGCCGACCAGCGTCTGCACCGTGTGGAGCCGTATGTCTACTGCCAGATGGTGGCCGGCCGCGACGCCGCACTCCCCGGCGAAGGCAAAAATTCGTGGCTCACCGGTACGGCGGCATGGAACTGGCTGACGGTTTCGCAGTATATCCTCGGCATTCGCCCCACCTACGACGGTCTCTACCTCGCCCCCGCACTGCCGAGGGCACTGCAGGAAGTGAAAATCTGCCGCAAACTGCGTGGGGCACGCTACGACATTGACATCATTCGAAAGTCACCCGAAGGCAACGGACGCCTCGTTTCTGCTACGCTTAATGGGGAAACCCTCACGCTGAACGCCGACGGCACCGCATTTGTACCATTTATCCCTGGAAAACACGACTTGAAATTATTGCTAGTATGAGGTAGTCAAATGCCAGGCAGTGCGGATATCCTACACAGGAGACGCCGCACTGCCATTTACTGCCTAAACCCTAAACCGGGAAACCGGCAGAGAGTATGCAATAATATCCATCGGGAACAACCGCCCCACACCCCTTCATCACATCCCTCCCCCCCCCAAAAAAACATGAAACGTCTTTTATTCCTTATCCTCTCCCTGGCAACCATCTGCAGCATGGCAGCCTGCGGAGGCTCCGACGACACCGACGGAGGACAAGTCACACTCTCGCTCAACGAACTGACATTCCCTGCCGAAGGCGGCATGAAGAGCATCGTACTCAAAGGCGCAACGGCCGATAAGGTGAAGTTTGCTTCCAATCCCGAGTGGATTGAGCCCACTGCCATGAACGCCGACGGCAACAGCTGCTACCTGCGCTTCAAGGCATCGGCCACCGACTCCTACACCATCCGCACTGCAGATGTGGAGGTTTCTGCCGCCGGTTCCGTACACCATGTCAGCATCTCCCAGGATGCATTGCCGGCTCCCGACCCAGAACCCATACTAACGGAGGCTTTTGCCTTTGGACAGTCGCTCGGACTGGGATGGAACCTTGGCAACCAGCTCGACGCCGTCGACAACTGGAGCAATCCCGGACAGGTAGTCGCTTCGGAAACCGCTTGGGGCAATGCACCCGCCACCCAGGCCACCTTCGACGGCATCGCCGCCAAAGGTTTCAAATGGGTGCGCATTCCCGTCACATGGCAGGGACATGTGGGCGAAGGTCCCGACTACAACATCGAAAAGGCATGGCTCGACCGTGTGGAGGAAGTGGTCGGGTATGCGATGAAGGCCGGACTGAAAGTCATCATCAACACCCATCACGACGAAGGAGGCGGTGAAGGCCACTACGGATTCCTCGATATCCGTCGCGCGGCATACGATGCCACCCTCAACGATGCCGTAAAGGCGCAGTTTGCAGCCATGTGGAAGCAGATTGCCGAACGCTTCAGGAACGTGGGAGAAGACCTCATCTTCGAAGGACTCAACGAGGTCCAGGACGGCGGATGGGGATGGTCGCAGGGAGCAAACGGCAATAACGGTGACGGAGGCAAGCAGTACAAGTGCCTCAACGAATGGCTCCAGGTGTTTGTCGATGCCGTTCGCAGCGCCGGAGGAGAGAACACCACCCGCTGGCTGGCGGTGACAGGCTACTGCCAGAATCCCACACTCACCGCCGAGCACCTGGTTCTGCCCGACGACCCCACCAAGGGACGCCTCATCATCAGCGTACACTGCTACGACCCCTCGGACTTTGCCATCGAAACGAAGTACAACGAATGGGGCCATACCTCCAGCGTCTCTGCCACCCGGAACGGTGAGAGTTCCATCGAAGCCACTGCCGAAATGCTCCGCAAGACCTTTGTGGACCGCGGCATACCCGTGTACGTCGGTGAATGCGGGGCCACGAACCGCGACTCACAACGTGCCACCGCCTTCCAGCAGTATTACGTCAAGTACTTCGTCCGCTGCTTCTATGAGCACGGCATCCCCTGCATCCTTTGGGACAACGGAGCGAAGAGCAGCGGCCGCGAATCCTTCGGATTCATCGACCATGCCACCGGTGCCTACATCAACGGTTCCGAACCGCTCATCAAGGGTGCTGTTGAAGCCGCCTCCGCCAACGGTCCCTCCCTCTCCGAAATCTACGCCACCGCACCATAGCACACAATAGTCAGTGGCTCCGGAAAGGCCCAAAGCCATATTCCGGAGCCACTGACCGTTTTTTTGACACACCGGAGACTCCCAACGGGTGCTTCCCTTCTCTCCCCACCTCCCGCTGCGCATTCTGCACCAGACAAGGGGGGACGAAGAGGGGATGTTTACTCTTAAGGGGTGTTCTATAAATTAGCTTGACAAGTCTTCCTCCTTGATTTCATCTTCCTCTGTCGCGACTCGGCATAGTCCAAACAAGTTGACTTCGTCTTCCTCCTTCGCACCTCGGCAATATTCAAGCAAGCTTGATATTGCTCTCGGTTTGGCCTCTGCGCTCGCTGCTCCATCGGATCGCACCTCGGCCATTCAAGTAAACTTGATGGCACTCGGTTTGGCGTCGGATGAGGAGATTTTTTGCCTATCGTACAGTAGATTTTTGTTTTTCAAGTATGCACAAGGATTGTACAAGGTGAGCGCAGAGGCTAAGTTTACTTGAGTCTTTGCCGAACCGCAGCCAATCTTCTGCGAAGCCACAGCGGGCTATGTAAGTGCTTGAAAATCAAAAAAGATGCTGTGCGAGAGGTGGAAAAGCGGCCAAGCGGTTGAGCATCGTTGAGAGGCTTGGCGGGTTCTGGTACTGCTAAGGTAAGACATTTATTTGGATTGTGCAGCCATTTTTATGCCAAAAAGGGTCATGGGGACAGGTACATTGGTTCACTCTTTAGGGTCGATGAACCTGTCCCCGATGATTCCGGGGCTGCACAATGGCCGCGGGCGAGATGCCCACGCTCCCAAAGCCTTGCGGATGTTATTCCACTGCGATTTTTACGTTTTCCTTACCAATCTTGGCGACAACGATAGAGCCGGATTGTGCGGCGAAGGATGTTGTGCCGTTGATGGCGGTGACGGAGCCGAGGGACTTGCCATCGATGCCATAGAAGGTTATCGAGACCGGAGATGGCGATGAAACCACCGGCTGACTGAATGGCGATGCCACGCATTGAGATGTTGTTGATGCCGGTGATGACGGCACCTTCAAGAGAGCCTGAGGATGTGAGCCAATAGAGTTTGGCGGTGGCTACGTCGGAGTTGTCATAACCTTTCTTCATTGCAGTAACTGTGATGTCGTAGCAAGCAGCAAGATTAATCTCGTTACTATAATATTTATTGACATCAGAGCAAGTCACTTCACTGACATATTCAACTCCTTCTGTTGCACATGAGAATGTCAGTTTTCCATCAACTAATGATATTGTTGGAGTTTCGCATTTCTTTGTTTCCCCGACAGTGCCTTCAAGTGCCTTAATTGTTCCAAATTCGCTCCAGGGAACCGTTGTTTGATAATAAGAGATTGCAGAAGAAGGTACGTGCAAAGTGGCGTATTCTATATATGAGTCCTCGAATATATCATCTGGTATATAAGAAAAGTTTTCAGCATAACAATAGAAATTTTCAAGATTTGAGCATTTTGAAAAAGCTGAAGCACCAATAAATGTTACAGAATTCGGGATTGTGATTGATGTCAAGCTGCTGCAATTATAGTATCTATAACTAATTATCTATCAGTACTTTCGTTATTAAACGGTAGAAAAGTGAAGCCGTAGATTCTATGAGCGATAAAAAAGTCGAAGATTTAACACTTTTAACTTTACGAAACCGCAAAAAACACTAAAATGTGCAGAATTTGAGTTGTTATTATGACTTAAAGTGGATGTTTCCTTCGATGGAGATTTTAAACTGCGACGGTCTGTCGCAGTTTTACTTTGAACAACCTAACTGGCTTTGGGGTATAAGTTTGAGGACGATGATAATACCATAATTTATATTACGCGCGTGTGAATACGTCAAGAGGGGAATCGCGAACTTCTAGCAATTCAGTCGTGTTACTGATGTGCAAGAGGGAAAATAAGCTATCGGATAACAACTTCGGAGCACAAACTGGTGTCAATTTACTATCTCGGCACCTATTGTATAGTTAAATTTACATAAAAAGCGAATCATAATTACAAAAATGAATGATAAACGTGGTATTTATTTCAAAATCATTTGTATTTTTGTAGTAAAATTACGATAATAGATAAAATATTGTGATATGATACGAGATTTTTGGGTAAAGAACTATCTTTCCATTCGCGACAAGCAGGAATTAAGCTTCGTGGCCAAGGGACCTTCTTCAGAACTTGTCACCGAAGTGGCTGTTGGTGTGTTCTTGTACAAGTTAGGCATCCTATATGGTTCAAACGCTTCGGGCAAGTCGAATATGCTGATAGCCATGAATGAGGTGTTCCGCCTGTTGGTCATGCCAAAGTCTGATGCAACAGTCGAAATTGGCGGTTGCATACCATTTGTGCTCACCAAAAATGAACCAACGGAAATGCACGTGTCATTCTATGCCGATGGCACCCGATATGATTATGACGTCAAGTTCAACGACAAGCACATCCTGAGTGAAGCCTTGTACTATTACCCCAATAAATCCAAATCGCTTTTCTACGAGCGTAGTTTTGTGGGCGAGAATGTACAGGCAGACATCAAGTTTGGTGCGAGTCTCAAACTGCAAGTCAAGACGCAGGAGAGCATCCGCGAAAACACCTTGAACAACCACAGTGTGCTGTCCGTTTGCCGGAAGGCTGCCTTGAAAGAAGACATTGCTCCGTTCAACACGCTTCACGCTTGGATTATGTCCAATTATCACGATGTAGATGGTGATGTAGAAAAGGGACTTGTTGAAATCTTGAAGGATGCTTACAGCAATCCTAAGAAGCGTAAGTTCTATAACACGATGCTTCAGAAGGCAGACTTGAACATTCTGGAATATCGTCCAATCGTAGAAGACCGATTTGTGCCCAATGATTTCCGGGAGCGCATCCAGAAAGAGAATATCCCAGAGGAGATGAAAGATGTCCTGTTGAAGCCTACTACAGATTCCATCACTTTCTTGAACCATTCCGACAATGGCGACTTTGATATTCCGCTCAGATGGCAGTCAAAGGGTACTCAGAAGTACATCCGCATTCTTGATGCAT
>SFJN01000244.1 GCA_004555055.1 Bacteroidales bacterium
ATTGAGGAAGTGCTCCTCATCTATTATTTTGACGTTAAGTTTCTGCGCCTTTTCAAGTTTTGAAGGGCCCATATTATCTCCAGCGAGGATGAAGGATGTATTTTTCGAAATGCTTGAGGTGTGCTTTCCTCCATGCGCTTCAATCATCCTTTTATATTCCTCACGCGAATGCCTGCTGAAAGTCCCGCTGATGACAATAGTAAGTCCCTGGAGCGCAGAGCCTACAGACGGCCCTTCCTCCATAGCCATTTGCAATCCTGCACGCTCAAGCCGCCCGACCATCTCGGCATCGACGGGGTCGGCAAAAAAATGCACAACGCTGGCTGCGATGACTTCGCCTATACCATCGACATCCCGAAGCGCTTCAACCGTAGCCTCACGCAACGCTTGGAGTGAACGGAAATGCTGCGCAAGCGACTTCGCCGCTACCTTGCCGACAAAACGTATACCAAGGGCATACAGCACACGGTCAAAGGAAACACTGAGGCTGTCGGTGATAGCATGGAGAAGATTGTCGAGGACGAGAGAACGTCGGGTCCGGCTGTCGGCATTGAAAAGGAGGAAAGGTGGTGCAGGAGATGGGGAGTCATCGGAAAACAGCGAAGGCTCAAGTGCGTTGCGCAGGGTTTCGGGAGAGACATCGCCCTGTACAAGTGCCCAGCACCCTTCAATAGGTACGGCACGTAGCGTGTAAAGGTCTGCCACAGAACGAAGCAGTCCGGAATTTACCAAATCATTGATTCTTTCACTGCCAAGTCCCATGATGTTCATGGCATCGCGACTGACAAAATGTTCTATCCTCCCTTTTATCTGAGGAGGACACAGCGCATCGTTGGGACAGTAGTGTGCAGCCTCACCGTCGTAACGTACCAATTCCATATTACACTCCGGACAGTGTGTAGGGAATGTCACCTGCTGACCCGTATGCCCATCACGTCGCGAGATATCCACTCCCACAATCTGCGGTATTATTTCACCGGCCTTTTCCACATAGACATAATCACCAATATGGAGGTCGAACTGACTGATAATGTCTGCATTGTGCAACGACGCCCTCCGGACCACCGTACCGGCAAGCAGTACAGGTTCCATGTTTGCCACGGGAGTGACGGCACCGGTACGCCCTACCTGGAAGGTGACGTCCTTAAGACGTGTAAGGGCACGTTCGGCACGGAACTTGTAGGCTATTGCCCACCTCGGCGATTTTGCAGTATATCCCAGCTTTTCCTGCTGCCGCAGGTCGTTGACTTTAAGTACTATTCCATCTGTGGCAACAGGAAGCGAATGCCGTGCCTCGTCCCAATAGTCAATGAAATCATAGATATCCTGCAAGGAATGTGCAAGGGTCATGGCCTCACTGACACGGAAACCCCAATGACGCGCCTGAATCATGTTGTCGTAGTGGCTGTGAGAGGGAATATCCTCACCGAGAAGGTAGTAGAGATAAGCATCCAGTCGTCGTGCAGCCACCGTACGGCTGTCTTTACTTTTCAGTGTTCCAGATGCTGCATTGCGTGGGTTGGCGAAAAGTGGGTCGCCGGCCGCCTCGCGCTGAAGGTTGAGACGTTCGAAACTTTGCCAAGGCATGAGCACTTCGCCCCGGATTTCAAAGTGTGCAGGCCAGCCTGCACCGGGAGGCAGTTGCAAGGGAATAGTGGCAATAGTGCGGACATTGGCTGTAACATCGTCCCCCTGCTGTCCGTCACCGCGTGTGAGCGCACGCGTAAGAAAGCCACCATCGTAGGTGAGTGAGATGCTCAGACCATCGAACTTCAACTCACAGCATATCTCAAAATCCTCACCGCCCAGTCCCTGACGCACCCTTTCGTAGAAGGCCTCCACATCAGCGCGGCTGTAGGTATTTCCAAGAGAAAGCATGGGGTAGCGATGAGGAACCTGCTGGAAATCGTGCTGAAGGTCACTCCCCACACGCATGGTTGGGCTGTTGGGATCGGACATCTCCGGATGTCGCGACTCAAGGCATTGGAGTTCGTGCATCATTTCGTCAAACTCCTGGTCGGAGATAACGGGAGCATTGTCGACGTAATAACGGCGATTATGCTCATGCAGTTCCTTACGGAGTTGGAGTATGCGGTCTTGTTCGTTCATTGTACAATTTTTTTATGGGCTGTGCTTTGATGAAGCGCTACCTTCAGCTCTTATCAACGTGGCAGAGATGCAGGTTACCCCACACCTCCGCCATAATGCCAAAAGATTCATTTGGGCTCTGCAAGGCCACGGTTACGCAAAAGGGCATCAATCTGCGGCTCTTTTCCACGGAACCGCTTGTACATCGTCATACCGTCGTCAATGCCACCGGGAGCGAGGCAATTGTCCCTGAAACGAGCAGCAACCTCCTTGTTGTAGACATCTCCGCTTTCGAGCCAGGCATCAAAAGCATCGCTATCAAGGACTTCGCTCCAAAGATAACCGTAGTATCCTGCAGAATATCCACCTCCAATGCTATGGCTGAAGTTTGTGACACGGTAACGGGGATAAATTTGGCTGGGAATGCCGCGACTTTGGAGTTTGGCTGTTTCAAACTTCATGATGTCGAAGTTTTCAGGGATACCAGTAAGGGTATGAAGATCCATATCAACGTAGGACGCAGCAAGATATTCCACAGTGGCAAATCCCTGGCCATATTTGTTGCACGCATCAATTTTGGCCACAAGGGTGTCGGGAATAATCTCACCAGTACGATAATGGCGGGCGTAAACCTTCAACACATCAGGGTGGAGTGCCCAATGTTCGTTGATTTGTGATGGCAGCTCCACAAAATCACGCTCGCAGTTATATATGGCATTGTAATGGACATCATGGAGCATATAGTGCAGGGCATGTCCAAACT
>SFJN01000045.1 GCA_004555055.1 Bacteroidales bacterium
ATTATATCTTTCCTCTTCATTTTAGCAATGCACATGAAAAGAATAGAAATCGTACTGTTTTTTTTCTTTATTTCTTTCTCCGTTATTGCGCAGAAAGTTCCTGTGAATTTTGGAGGTACCATTGTTGACGCATTCACGCGTCAGGCTATTAACGGTGAGGTGCAATGTTCGTTGCTCCGACTCGACAGTACCGTGATGATGACCACTAAAAGCTATGAACATACGGATCAGGGAAACGGTGTAATTCGCACGTGTTTCGACTTTGAGGTTCCAGAGCAGACGGGGACCGGTCATTTTCTCGTGAAACTGGAAGCCAAGGGATATGAAACCGTATATAAGGCCGCTAAATTAGTATGGAAATCTAAACCGATAGAAATCTATCTTTGGGACATACCTATGCGACGCTCTTCGCAGAAGATGTTTGACAAGCAGTTGAACGAGGCTGTCGTTACAGCCACCAAGGTGAAGTTCTACACGAAGGGCGACACGCTGGTTTACAACGCCGATGCGTTCCAATTGCAGGAAGGCTCAATGCTCGACGCACTTGTGGCGCAACTGCCAGGCGCGGAACTGAAGCCCGACGGGCGTATCATGGTGAACGGGAAGTTTGTGGAGAGCCTGCTGCTCAACGGGCGCGACTTCTTCAAGGGCGACAACACCGTGCTGCTCGACAACCTGCCCGCCTATATGGTGCATCAAGTGAAAGTGTATACAGAAGAAAGCGAGACAAGTAAGTTGCTGGGCCGCAAGGTGGACGATGGCCGCTTTGTTATGGACGTGAAACTGAAAAGGCAGTACGCCATCGGCTGGTTGGTTAATGCAGAAGCGGGTTATGGTACGGAGAACCGTTACTTGGGCCGCTTCTTTGCCATGTGCTACACGCCGCAGTCGCGCCTCTCCCTCTTTGGCAACCTCAACAATGTGAACGACCGCCGCAAGCCCGACGGCAACGGCGGATGGGGTGACTTCGACGTGTCAGGCGGACTGACCTCTACGAAGCGCGGTGGCTTGGACTATTCCGTGTTCGACAAGCGCGACCGCTTCCAGTTGTCTGGCAACGCGGACGTAACCTACACCGATAATGAGAACGCATGGGGCGGTAGCTCCACCAACTTCATCCCCGGTGGCGATGTCTACAATGTGACTTCCAGTTGCACGAATAGCAGCAACCTCTCCATTAGTACGCAGCACGACCTGAAGTTCAACTTCCTGCAGAAGCATCACGCGTTCAGTTTGTCTCCAAGTTTCAACTACCAGAAGAGCGACTACAACTACAACTTCTTGAACGGAACGTTCGGCATAAATCCAGTCGGCGACTATGCCGCTGTGCTCGACAGCCTCTTCTCACCCGATTGGACCACCACTATACGCCACCTCATCCGTCGCAACGGCGAGCAGGCCGTGGGCAACAGTCGAACAACAAACGGCAATATGTCCTTCTGGAGTTTCTTCAAGATTCCCTATTCGCAGGATGGCATATCGGTGGACGGCAGCCTGTCCTGCAACGACAAACGGCAGGATGGCTTCAACCATTTCCTCTACAACCACTACGAGAACGGCAATTTGCAAACTGATTGGCGCAACCGCTACAACAAGTCGCCCCAGCGCAACTTCGGGGCACAGGTGCGGACAAAGTACTTCTGGCATTGGAACCAAGAGATTATGCTCAACCCCAGTTATACATTTAATTACAAATACGAGTCGGGCGACCGCATGCATTACCGCCTCGACGTGCTCGATGAAAGCGCGGACATGCCGCTGGGTTGGCTTCCCTCCGAGGCCGCCACGCTGTTACAGGCTCTCGACTCGGACAACAGCTACGAGGGACTGTTGCATCGCTATCGCTACGACCTGACGCTCGACTGGCAGTGGCAGCATTACAGCAAGACACCGCAGGGCCGTCGCACAGCAGGTTGGAATGTGCAGATCCGCCCGTCCGTTGTGCTGGAGGACAACCGCTTTCGGTTCACGGACTTTGTCGGGCAGAAGAACGAGCAGCAGATTCACAAGACCTACGTACTGCCACAAGCCCGTCTCAGCCTGAAGCGCAACACCCGGGAGTTCCGCCACGAACTGAACTTTGCGGCCACCCTCAACAGCAGCTCACCCTCCATGACCAACTTGGTCAACAAGACCTTCGCCGCCGACCCGCTGAACGTGACACTGGGCAACCCCGACCTGAAGCAACGCACCGACATCGACCTCTCGTTCAACTACAAGTCCGACCATTGGCTAAGGCACAAGGAGCAACAACTCTACGGCAATGCAGGATGGCACTGCGCCACCAATGCCATCTCCGTCAGCTACATCTACGACAAACAGACTGGTGTTACCACCAGCCGCCCCGTGAATGTGGACGGGAACTGGAACGCCTGGCTCAATGTGGGCTATGTCACTCCGCTGGACAAGCCTCATCGCCTGACGCTTACCACCAACACGGCGGTCAACTATTACCATCTCGTTGACTTCTCCGGCAGCAATCCCACAGCCACGCCCCTGCGCAACACCACGCAGACCGCCGTGCTCAGCGAGGAGCTTCGCTTGAATTATCGCTACCGGAAAGTGAATGTGGGCGTGAAGGGCAACGCGGCCTGGAACCACGCCAACGCCAACCGCAACGACTTTGTGAACGCCAACACCTGGAACATACACTATGGGGCCAATGCCGTCGTCGACCTGCCGTGGGCATTCCAGCTCTCCACCGAGCTGACCATGTTCACCCGTCGGGGCTACGAATCGTCCACCATGAACCGGGACGATCTAGTTTGGAACGCGCGACTTTCGAAGAGCTTCCTGAAGAACCGGCTTAATCTGATGCTTGATGCCTGGGACATTCTGGGCAACCTGTCCAACGTCAATGCCGGCATCGACAGCCGAAGCCGCTGGGAATACTACACAAACGTCATCCCGCGCTACGTTATGCTGCGCCTTGTCTATCGTTTTGATAAGCAACCTAAAAAACATAAAAAATGAACAATGCCATAGATATACGCTTATGAGATTGATTCTTCTTTGCCTTTTTACCTTCTGCATTTCCACTGCTTATGCTGGCCCTGCAGACAGTCTGACACTATGGGGATGGCCTCGCGACGCATTTACCATGGAGCCTGTTATCGACAGCACGCAGGTTGAGCTGATGACGACCGACAGTACGGTGATTGCAACGGCCAAACCGTTTTGGGACAGATACCGCCCCAACTCCCATTTCATCATCCCCGTTGGTTTTCGTTCGGGGGAATACATCGTTCGGCTTACCAATCCCCAATACCAAACCACGACGATGCGGTTCAAGCTAAAAACCCGGAAGCAGGACAACAGTTATTCAATTGGTGAAATAAAAATGCGCCGAAAGCCCGTCTCCCGCACCATCGCTTTGGGCGAAGCTACCGTTACGGCCACAAAAATAAAGTTCTACAACAAGGGTGACACGCTCGTCTATAATGCTGATGCCTTCAACCTGGCGGAGGGCTCGATGCTGGATGCGCTTGTGGAGCAACTTCCCGGTGTGGAACTGAAGCGCGATGGGCGTATTCTTGTAAACGGAAAGCAGGTGGAGAGCGTATTGCTCAACGGAAAAGACTTTTTCAAAGGCGACAATACCGTATTGCTGGACAATCTGCCGGGCTATACCGTGAAGCATGTGAAGTTCTACGACAAGACAAGCGAACGCAGCGAGGGACTGAAGATGGATTTGGATGACGGCAGATTCGTGATGGACGTGATTCTGAAACGTGAATACCAGATTGGCTGGCTGGCGAATGCCGAAGCCGGTGTAGGCACCCATGAACGTTGGCTCGGCCGGCTCTTCGCCTTACGGTTTACACCCCAATCGCGCCTGGCATGCTATGCCAACGCCAACAATACGCACGAAAGCCGGAAACCTGGAAGAAACGGGGAATGGTCGCCGAGCGCTATCGGAAACGGTACAAGCACCACGGAGGTAGCTGGCATTGACTACCTCAGATACGACAAGAAACATCGCTACGAGTTGGAGGGGAATGTGGATGTCACGCATACGGACAACGATGCCGTGACGAAACAGCAGAGAGAAATGTTTCAGATGAATGGCTCCGTTTTCAACAGAATCCTCCAGACCAACAAGACGCAAAACACGTCCATCGGAACAAACCATAAGTTCCGCTTTATGTTAGGTCCCGAGAACGACAAATACAGAACGCAACTCTATCTGAAGCCTCAGTTTACATACAATTATTCCAAAAACCATTCGGACAGGTTGTCGGCAGAGTTTACTGCCAATCCGATTGGAGAAGGCGACTGGGAGAATGTCTTTAATGGCCCTGATGCCAGCCGGGTCTGACTGACCTGCTGGTCAACAAGGCTCGTACACGCCAACGTGGCAATTCAGTAAATATTAGCGGAGGGATAAACGCACAACTTTATTTCAGATTTCCATTTACCGGAAGGCGTATGGAACTGACTTCCGATTTCCGTGCCGGCAGGAGGAAGGTACACAGCTTCGACCGCTACACTCTGAATTTTGCCGATAGTCCAGAAGAGGACTGTAGAAACCGATACTACGACACGCCGTCCGACAACCTTGAGGCCAATGTGGGCCTGTCGTGGGCATACCTGCTGTTTTCCAAAGGTTTTCAGGCGGTCACTCTCAGCCCTTCAATCAGTTACGGCTATGTTCATTCCCAACAGGAAAACAGTCTCTACCGGTTAGACTGGCTCGAAGAGATGAACGATGCCGACTTTGGCACACTGCCGTCCACACGCGATGCGCTGATTGCCGCTCTCGACCGCTACAACAGCTACCTGAGTACACGCAACTGCCATACCCTCCTTGCCTCGACAGCCTTCCGCTATTCATACGACGTCCGCGAGCGGCGCGACAACAATGAGGTGCGCACCGCTTTTTGGCGCCTTTCGTTTACACCTGGCATCGAACTGAAGGCGGAAAGCTTGGATTTCGACGGCCAGCAACAGGCCAAACACTCCCGAACGGAACTGCTTCCTGCTATGACGCTGCGGCTGGAACGCAACACCCGGGGCATGATGCATCAGTTCTGGCTCGAGGGCAGCTACCGCCAGCAACTCCCTGCTCTGTTCTCGCTCTTGGGGCTGCGCTTCGACAGCGATCCGCTCAACGTGAGCGAAGGCAACACAGGGCTGTGCCGTACTGATGTTTTCTCCACTGAACTCTATTATACTTCTGACCAATGGGGGATGGAGAAGCAACGCCGGCTTTCCGGACTCATCAGGGCTACGTTCTACCGTAACGCGGTCGCCACGGCACAGATTTATGATGCAACGACTGGTGTGCGCACCTTCCGTCCGCAAAATGTGGATGGGAACTGCCACATCGCCTTCGACGGCAAATTCAGCACTCCGGTGGATGCCCACAAAGGTTGGGTGCTCAACCTTGCCCTCAGCAATAATTTCTACCGGAATACAGACTTGCAAGCCACGAACTCACCGATTGCGGAAAGCAGCACGGTTTGCACCAACTACATGGCTCTCCCACTGAGTATGGAGTGCAACTACAAAAAGCTGAGGATAGGCGCCAAGTTCCAGACGGCCTGGCACAGTGCCCGAAGCAGGCGTGAGCATTTCCAGCGCATCAACGGTGTGAACATCGATGCGGGCATTTACGGAAATCTTCAGTTGCCTTGGAAGATGCAATTGGCCACCGACTTCAGTTTCTACGCCCACCGCGGCTTTGCCAATGCGGTTATGAACACGGACCACTTCGTATGGAATGCCCAGCTGTCCAAAAGCATCCTGCACGGCAATCTCATCTTTGCACTGGTCGGATACGACATCCTTGGCGACATTTCCAGCCTGAATTACACCGTAAACATGCAGGGGGTTACTGAAACCTGGCGGAATGTGATACCTCGCTACGGCATGCTTCGCGTCATTTACAAGCTGAACAAACAGCCGAAGAAAAGGCAATGAAACCGATTCTCTTATCCCTCTTCTGCATACTCTCTTTCCTGGAAGCACACCACAGGAAAAGCCTTATATATGTTGTTTTAGTTGTCGTTATTCACTGTTACCGAGCGAATACCGTACACTAAATCCGACCTCCCCATTTGACTTGCCCTCAGCCTAATTCAAATTCAGCAATTGCAAACTGACGTGTTTGGGGAGGAATCCGCATCCCTCTACAAAAAAAGTTTTTCGTTTTTCTCCTACATTTCCTACACCAATCCCCAAATTGCTTGATTTTACTGGCCATTACGGGTGAAGGATAGGGTGTAGGATCGGGTGTAGGATACGCCAAGGGGTGTAGGATACAGGCTGTTTTAGGGTGAAAAAACGCAAATAAGGCGCATTTTCCCCTCAACATCTTGACAGGAGCTAAAGATAATGGGTAGTGTTCCGTTTAGTGTGTCTGCGGCTATAAGTTCCAAGCCTGTAAACTTTGGATATCGTTGCAAAGTTAGTTAATAAATTTAATTATCCCCATAAAATCCATTTATTCTCTTCTTCTATTCGGCTTTAGTTATTCATTGGGGGAATAGTTGCATGTCGCATGTGATGTTCGGCAATATCCGGTCATAAGCCTTGTGGTCCATAGCAACACTCCCCATTAAGGTCAGAACAGACTCTTCATTAGGCATGGCAGTCCTCATACGCGTAACACGCCTGAAATCCCTATTCAACCGTTCTATCCAATTGGTCGTATAGATCATCGACTGTATTTGCGGGGCATAGTTGAGATAGGTCATATATGCCTTATAGTCCGCATTGTTGCGAAGAAGCTTTATTGACCTATAGTCTTTGCCCCATCTCTCGCACATGTCCTGCCATTTGTTCCAAGCCATTTCTACGGTATAGTCACGCTGCCCTGTGCGGAAAATGTCACGCAGGTCTGCTGCGATTGCCGTTTTATCCCCATGTCGCACCTTTGCGTATATATTGCGCTTGAGATGAGTCACACAGCGCTGGAGCGACGTGCCGGGGAAGCATTCTCCAACCACTGTGTCCAAGCCCTTGATGCCATCAGCGACAACTAGGCCGATACGCTGTACTCCCCGTTCCTGAAGCTTCCCGAAGATTTCTTTCCACCCGGCAGCGCTCTCTATCGGCATATTGAATATGCCCAGGACTTCACGTGTACCTTCTTCGGTAACTGCCAATGCTACATAAAAGGCTTCGCTGGCCACCGAATGCTTCCGGTGAATCTTTATATGTACGCAATCGACGAACAGGATAGGATAGTACTTCTCCAGGCCTCTTTCCAACCATTCGTTCACCTGGTCACGGACACTGTCTACCATGCGGCTGATGCTCGTCTTGGAATAATGCTGCCCATAAATCTGGTCAAAGACATCACCGACCTGCTCCTGTGTCAGACCTTTTGTGTAGAGAACTCCTGCCAAACGGTCACATTCCTCCTCCTGGTCACGCAGGATGGCGAGGATTTGAGGATGGAAGTTGCCATAACGGTCACGGGGGATACGGAACTGGAGTTTACGGCCATGTCCATAGGCTGAGCCAGGACGATAACCATTACCCTTATTGCCCGGATTATCAATGAGAAACTCGCTGCGCTCGGCAACCATCATACTCTCAAGCATTATCTCCATTAAGTCATGAAGACCATTTTTCTTCTGTGCATGCTTGCACATTTGCTCTGAAATTTGTTCCTTTGTAAGTAACATAAGTTGTAATTTTAGATTTGGACACCCAAAATTACAAACTTGTCAGGACTGGCCAAACTTGGCTGGTCCTTTTTTTTACAACTTAATTGAGACACACTTTTTGAAACAGTATCGGATAATGCAAAAAACCTGGATGAAAAACCGTAATCATCCGATAGACTATGACCATGCCGAACGTACAAAAATATCCCCGGGCCTCACGGCTCGGGGATACCTTATATAAGAATTGTTGTAGAAATTATTCTGCAGTTTCTTCAGCAACTTCAGCTGCGGGAGCAGCCTCTTCAGCGGGTGCCTCAGCCACAGGAGCCTCGGCTACGGGTGCTTCAGCAGCGGCAGCCTTCTTGGAACGACGGGTACGACGTACCTTCTTCTCGGTCTTTGCCATGTTCTCATCGTAGTCAACGAGTTCGATGAAGCACATAGGAGCAGCATCGTCAGCACGGAAACCGGTCTTGATGATACGGGTATAGCCACCGGGACGGTCAGCGACCTTAACGCTGATCTCCTTGAAGAGCTCGGTCACGGCATACTTGTCCTTGAGGTAGGAGAAAACGACGCGACGGCTGTTGGTGGTATCGTTCTTGCTCTTGGTGATAAGGGGCTCAACATACTTCTTGAGCGCCTTAGCCTTGGCCACAGTCGTAGTGATTCTTTTGTGCATGATCAGGCTGACGGCCATGTTGCTGAGCATGGCGGCACGATGCGATGCAGTACGACTGAGATGATTGAATTTCTTATTGTGTCTCATTTATGTAATTTGTTTTGGGACTTTTGTGAATGGGATAGTTGACGTTGAGGAAACTTGCGACCAGGCTGCATGCCCCGGTGTACGCAAGCATGAATTCCGGTGGGCAGGAATGAGGTCCCGTCATTTGGCGAATGCGGACGTTTCGCTACCCTACTGGAACGTTCCCCTTTAGTCCTTGTCCAATTTGTAACGTGAAATATCGGTTCCAAACGACAGATTCAGACTCTCGAGCAAATCATCAAGCTCAGTGAGCGATTTCCGACCGAAGTTGCGGAACTTGAGGAGTTCCGACTTGTTGAGCTGTACGAGGTCGCCAAGTGTGGCAACGTCGGCAGCCTTCAAGCAATTGAGGGCACGCACGCTCAGATTCATGTCGACAAGCTTCGTCTTGAGAAGCTGACGCATACGGAGCACTTCTTCGTCAAACTCTTCGCTCTCACTGTCGACCATATTGTCGAGAGTGATACGCTCGTCAGAGAAGAGCATGAAGTGCTGTATGAGAATCTTGGCGGCTTCCTTCAAAGCCTCTTTCGGTTGAATGGAACCGTCCGTAGTGACGTCAAGGAGAAGCTTGTCGTAGTCGGTCTTCTGTCCGACGCGGAAAGGCTCGATGGTATACTTGACGTTACGGATAGGTGTATAAATGGAGTCGATGGGAATGACATCTACAGCTCCGCTGGCATATTCGCTGTTCTCTTCTGCAGGAACGTAGCCACGGCCCTTGTTGATGACAACTTCAATCTTCATCGACGATTTGGAATCCAAATGGCAGATGACGAGCTCGGGGTTGAGAACTTCAAATCCCGTAAGCTGCTTGCCTATGTCACCGGCTTTGAACTCGGGGGAGTTCGAGATGGTGATACTTGCCTTCTCAGTCTCGAATTCTTCTACTACTTGTTTGAAGCGGACCTGCTTCAACTTGAGTATGATGTTGGTTACATCTTCCTTGATGGCAAAGCCTTCAAGCGATGAGAGGAGGATGCGACGCAATGCATTGCCGATGGTCGTGCCGAAACCAGGTTCAAGAGGACGGAACTCGAAAGTACCGTGCTGGGAATCGCTTTCAAGCATGATGACCTTTTCAGGCTTTTGGAATGCTAATATCGCCATGGATGTGTATTGTTTATTGTGGTGTAGAGTAACCTCTCTTCCCCCCCTGCTACACGGTTTTCCGATGTAAGGACAAAAGAAAACAGGCAGCACAGGGCGAGGAGGGGGCGGTGATTTGGATTAGTTCTTAGAATAGAGCTCGACGATAAGCTGCTCCTTGATGTTCTCAGGGATATCAGCACGCTCGGGCTTGTGGAGAAGCTTGCCGCTCTTGGTAGCCTCGTCCCACTCAATCCAAGGATACTTGGAGTGGTTGAAACCTGCAAGAGCGTCAGCGATAACCTCAAGCGACTTGCTCTTTTCACGAACAGCGACAATCTGTCCGGGCTTTACACTGTAGGAGGCGATGTTGACCACCTTGCCGTCTACAGTGATATGCTTGTGGTTGACGAGCTGACGGGCAGCAGCACGGGTGGTAGCAATGCCGAGACGGTAAACGACGTTGTCGAGACGGCATTCAAGGCTCTGGAGAAGGATTTCACCGGTAATGCCACTGGCAGCGGCAGCCTTGTCGAAGAGAATGCGGAACTGCTTCTCAAGTACACCATAGGTATACTTGGCCTTCTGCTTCTCAGCGAGCATGACACCGTATTCAGAAGACTTGCGACGACGGCCGTTGCCGGGGTTGCGGCCATTCATACGCTTGTTAGTGTTGCCGAAGATGTCCTCACCGAACTTGCGGCTGAGCTTCACCTTGGGACCTGTATATCTTGCCATATCTTAATACTGGTATTGGTAAATGGGGTTGTGTGTATGTCTGTAGATGGATATGCGTTCTACTCGATTTGGTTGCGTCAGCGCACAGGAATTATACGCGACGACGCTTGGGAGGACGACATCCGTTGTGAGGAAGGGGAGTAACGTCGATAATCTCGGTTACCTTGATGTCAGCGGCGTGGCAGGCGCGGATGGCGCTCTCACGGCCGTTGCCGGGACCCTTGACATATGCCTTCACCTCACGAAGACCGAGGTCATAGGCTACCTTGGCACAATCCTGTGCTGCCATCTGTGCAGCATACGGAGTGTTCTTCTTCGAACCACGGAATCCCATCTTACCTGCACTGGACCAGCTGATAACCTGGCCTTCGCTGTTGGCAAGACACACAATGATATTGTTGAAGGAGCTGTGAACGTGAAGCTGGCCCTGAGCCGTTACTTTCACGTTGCGCTTCTTTGCAGAGACAGTTTTCTTTGCCATATAATTTATATGTGTTATACCTTATTACTTGGTAGCCTTCTTCTTGTTCGCAACGGTCTTCTTCTTACCCTTGCGAGTACGGGCGTTGTTCTTGGTGCTCTGTCCACGGAGGGGAAGACCGATACGGTGACGGATGCCGCGGTAGCAACCGATGTCCATGAGACGCTTGATGTTCAGCTGAATCTCAGAACGGAGGTCACCCTCTACCTTGTACTCATTACCGATGATTTCACGGATTGCTCCAGCCTGCTCGTCGGTCCAGTCCTTAACCTTGATGTCTCTGTCAATGCCTGCCTTGTCAAGGATCTTAGCAGCGCTACTGCGACCAATACCGAAGATATAGGTCAAAGCGATCTCGCCTCGCTTATTCTGAGGGAGGTCGACACCAACAATTCTTATTGCCATATAGTATTTTTAGTGTTGTTTTGTAGGGAAGATTAACCCTGACGCATCTTAAACTTAGGGTTCTTCTTGTTAATAACATAGAGGCGGCCCTTGCGACGTACAATCTTGCAGTCTGCGGTGCGCTTCTTGAGAGATGCTCTGGTTTTCATTGTATGCTCTTGTATTTGTTTTATTTGTAACGGAAGACGATCCTGCCCTTCGACAGGTCGTAAGGACTCATTTCCACCTTCACCTTGTCTCCGGGAAGAATCTTGATATAATGCATACGCATCTTTCCGGATATGTGGGCGGTGATGGGATGGCCGTTCTCCAGTTCGACACGGAACATCGCATTGCTCAATGCCTCGACGATGGTTCCGTCCTGTTCAATTGCAGTTTGCTTTGCCATAAATGCTGAATAATGGAACTAATACAACTTTCCTTCTATCGCCTCGATGGGCTCAAATGTGGACAAGATATCTGGCTTTCCGTTGTGGATGGCTATGGTATGCTCAAAATGGGCTGCCCTACTCATATCACGGGTGGTGACACCCCAACGGTCCGGCATCAAGGCTATGGCATTGTTGCCCCTGGTAATCATGGGCTCAATGGCGATACACAGACCATTCTTGAGTAGCTTGCCCGTTCCGGGACGTCCGTAGTTGGGGACAGGAGGTTCTTCATGCATATCATGGCCTATTCCATGCCCGACGAACTCACGGACCACCCCGTAGCCTTGCGACTCGCAATGTTGCTGTACAGCAGCACCGATATCGCCGATTCTGTTTCCGGGAAGTGCTGCCGCTATGCCGCGGTAGAGACTTTCCTTTGTGATACGGAGAAGACGACGTGTTTCCTCATCTACTTCCCCGACGCAGAATGTATAGCAGGAGTCACCACAGAATCCGTCAAGACATGTGCCACAGTCCACCGAAACGATGTCACCCTCTTTAAGCGGGACATCGTCAGGTATTCCATGGATGACCACATTGTTGACAGACGTGCACAGGCTTGCAGGAAAAGGTTCTGCCCCAGCAAAGCTGGCCGGAAAGCCCTTGAACGTGGGAGTTGCACCATGATCGCGGATAAATTGTTCGGCCAAAGTGTCCAGCTGTCGGGTTGTGACACCCGGCCTCACAATTTTCGCGATTTCGGCAAGTGTTGCGCTAACCAGCAGATTGGCTTTGCGCAACAACTCGATTTCTTCTTCTGTCTTCAGATAAATCATCGACACGATAGTTGAAGGTAGCGTTTCCCAGTGTTACTTAGGAACGGTTGCGTGTGTGACCCGAATTCAGCATTCTGTCATAGTTGCGCACCGACATGTGGCTGTCAATCTGCTGGAGGGTATCCATTACCACACCAACAAGAATGAGGAGCGACGTTCCTCCGAAGAACTGTGCAAAGCCCTGTTTTACGCCACACAGGCTGGCCAATGCAGGCAGGATGGCAATGAGGCTGATGAACAGCGAACCGGGGAAGGTGATGTGGGTCATCACGTTGTCGATGTAGTTTGCAGTATCCTCACCAGGCTTTACACCGGGGATGAATCCGTTGTTGCGCTTCATGTCTTCCGACATCTGAACGGGGTTCAGCGTAATGGCGGTATAGAAATAGGTGAAGGCAATAATCAGGATTACGAAAACCAGGTTGTAAAGGAAACTCGTATGGTCCAGGAACTGACGGAGCACCCAAGTGGGATTGCTTCCGGCCACCTGTGCCAGTGTGAGAGGAATGAACATGACAGCCTGTGCAAAGATAATAGGCATCACGTTGGCAGCAAAGAGCTTTAGAGGGATGTACTGGCGTGCACCGCCTACCTGGAGTTTGCTGTTACCCTCAATACGCTTGGCGTACTGTACGGGAACCTTACGAACAGCCTTTACCAAAAGGATGGCGATGGCCATAACGGCAACAAGTCCGATGATTTCAAGGAGGAACTTGATAAGACCACCTCCCGCAGCTCCTGAAAGCGCAGAGGTAAGTTCCTCGATGATGGCAGAGGGCATACGGGCGATGATACCGATCATGATGATGACGGAAACACCGTTTCCAATGCCCTTGTCGGTGATGCGCTCACCGAGCCAAAGTATGAACATGGAACCTGCAGCAAGGATGATGGTCGAAGTGGCCATGAATCCGAAGCCGTCACCAACAAGGAACGCACCGCTGCCTGCGGTCTGCGCCTTGAGGTTGATGAGGTAAGTAGGAGCCTGGAAGAGAAGGATGGCGATAGTCAGCCAACGTGTATAGAGGGCAATCTTTCGCCTTCCGCTCTCTCCTTCGCGCTGCATCTTCTGGAAATAGGGGACTGCAACTGCCAAGAGCTGAATAACAATCGAAGCCGAGATGTAGGGCATAATACCTAAAGCGAAGATGGACGCCTGAGAGAATGCACCTCCAGAGAACATATCAAGAAGTGACATAAGACCACCCTTGGTCTGGGCTTGGAGTTGGGCGAGTTCGCTAGGGTCGATGCCGGGAAGGACCACAGTAGAACCGAAGCGGTAAATCGCCACGAACAGGATGGTGACAAGGATGCGCGAGCGCAGGTCCTCAATACGCCAAATGTTCTTGATAGTTTCGATTATTTTATTCATTGTACTCTTTGGTGGAATTATTGTTAGAGTTTAACTGCAGTGCCGCCGGCAGCCTCAATGGCAGCCTTTGCGGAAGCAGAGAAGGCATGGGCCTGAACGTTGAGCTTGCTCTTGAGTTCACCGACACCGAGAATCTTGACAAGAGTCTTGTTGTTGATGAATCCAGCCTCAACGAGTTCGTTGATGCCGATGGTCTCGAGATTCTTCTGCTCAGCGAGGCTCTGAAGCACGACAAGATTGATAGCCTTGTACTCCACACGGTTGATGTTCTTGAAACCGTGCTTGGGAAGACGACGCTGGAGAGGCATCTGACCACCTTCAAAACCAATCTTCTTGCTATAGCCGGAGCGTGCCTTAGCACCCTTGTGACCGCGAGTGGAGGTACCGCCCATACCAGAGCCGGGACCACGGCCAATGCGCTTGCGGGTCTTTACGGAACCCTCAGCAGGCTTGAGATTATGCAATTTCATATTGTAGTCTTAAGAATAAGTTACGGATGTTGTTTAGTCTACTACTTTTACCAGGTGGTGAACCTTGCGGATCTGTCCGCGAACGCAGGCATTGTCCTCGAGTTCAACGATGTGGTAAAGCTTCTTGAGGCCGAGGGCATCAAGAGTGCGCTTTTGGGTTGCAGGAGCGCCACAACGGCTTACAACCTGCTGAATCTTGATAGTTGCCATATTGATTAACCTCTGAAAACTTTTTCCATGGATACTCCGCGATGAGCAGCAATGGTGCGTGCATCGCGCATTTCACTGAGAGCAAGGATGGTGGCCTTTACAAGGTTGTGGGGGTTGGAAGAACCCTTGGACTTTGCAAGTACGTCCTTGACGCCGAGGCTTTCGAAGACGGGGCGCATGGCACCACCGGCAACCACTCCGGTACCTTCGGAGGCAGGGAGGATAAGCACTTCGGCACCGCCGAAACGGGCGGCCTGCTCATGGGGAACGGTACCCTTGACGATGGGCACCTTGACGAGGTTTTTCTTGGCAGCTTCTACACCCTTGGCGATAGCAGCCTGAACTTCTCCGGCCTTGCCAAGTCCGTAACCGATGACGCCCTTACCATCACCGACCACAACGATGGCTGCGAAAGTGAAGGTGCGACCACCCTTGGTTACCTTGGTCACACGATTGATAGCAACGAGTCTGTCCTTGAGATCGTCTGCATTTACATTTACTCTGTTTGTTGCCATAATCATTTAGAATTTAAGACCACCATTGCGGGCGCCTTCGGCACATTCCTTGACGCGGCCATGGTAAAGATAACCATTACGATCGAAAACTACAGTAGTGATGCCGGCTGCGAGGGCAGCCTTTGCTGCGGCTTCTCCAACCTTGAAAGCCTGTTCCTTCTTGGGACAAGCCTCGAGGCCGAGCGAAGAAGCGCTGGCGAGCGTGGTTCCAGTCTCGTCATTGATGAACTGGACATAGATCTGCTTGTTGCTGCGGAAAACGCTCATGCGGGGACGCTCGGCGGTTCCGGAGATCTTATTGCGAACGCGATACTTGATTTTTACGCGTCTTGCTTCTTTTGCTTTTGTCATAATCGTGAACTGTGACTCTTAAAAGGATGATTACTTGGCACCAGCAGACTTACCGGACTTGCGACGAATCTGTTCGCCAAGATAAAGGATACCCTTACCCTTGTAAGGCTCGGGCTTGCGGAAGGAACGAATCTTTGCGCAAACGAGACCGAGGAGCTGCTTGTCGCAAGACTTGAGACAGATGTAGGGGTTCTTGTTGCGCTCCATCTTGGTCTCCACTTCCACTTCCTTGGGAAGTTCGATAACGATGGGATGGGTGTATCCAAGGCTGAAGGTGATGATGTTACCCTTGTTCTCCACACGGTAACCTACACCGACGAGTTCCATTTCGGCCTTGTACTGTTCAGTAACACCAACAACCATGTTGTTCACGAGTGCACGGTAGAGACCATGGAAAGCCTGCTTCTGCTTGCCTTCAACCTCGCTGTTCTCATCGATGGCGAAGGTCACCTGGCCGTTCTCGATTTTGACGATGATAGAAGGATCAACAGCCTGAGAGAGTTCACCCTTCGGACCCTTTACGGTCACTACATTATCCTGAAGCGTAACGTTTACGCCTGCAGGGATGTTAATCGGCAATTTACCAATTCTAGACATATTGTTCTTCTTGTATTAATATACGTAGCAAAGAACCTCACCGCCAATCTTCAGTGCGGCAGCTTCCTTGTCAGTCATTACACCTTTGGACGTGGAGATGATGGCGATTCCAAGTCCGTTAATTACACGGGGCATCTCACGGTAGCCGGTGTACTTGCGCATACCGGGAGTGGAAACACGCTTGAGGCTCTTGATGGCACTGACCTTGGTCTGGGGGTTGTACTTGAGCGCGATCTTGATGGTGCCCTGAGGACCATCTTCCACAAACTTGAAGTTGAGGATGTAACCTTTGTCGAAGAGAATCTTGGTGATGTCCTTCTTGAGGTTCGAAGCGGGAACCTCTACCACGCGGTGCTTGGCCTGGATGGCGTTGCGCAGTCTGGTGAGGTAGTCTGCTATAGGATCAGTCATTGTTTTGTAATTGTTTAATTTATCGGGACTTTCCCGACAGTGTTAAAGAATTGAAATTGATTTGGGTGCAGTGTTAAGCTTGCGTGCTTCTTACCAGCTTGCCTTCTTTACGCCGGGGATGAGACCAGCCGAAGCCATTTCGCGGAACTGGATACGGGAAAGTCCGAAGAGGCGGATATAGCCCTTGGGACGTCCGGTAATCTTGCAGCGGTTGTGCAGACGGATGGGATTGGCGTTGCGGGGAATCTTCTGGAGTTTCTGAGCGGCAGCGTATGCCTCTTCGGGTTCGCCATGGTTGACGATTTCCTTGAGAGCGGCACGCTTTGCAGCATATTTAGCAACGAGTTTGGCGCGCTTCACTTCGCGAGCCTTCATTGATTCTTTTGCCATGAGAACTCTTGATTAGTTGTTTTTAGCGTTCTTGAAGGGGAGTCCGAACATCTTGAGGAGTTCGTAGCCTTCTTCATCAGTCTTGGCTGTGGTGACGAAGGTGATGTTCATACCGAGGATACGGTCGATGGTATCAATGTTGATCTCGGGGAAGATAATCTGCTCGGTAACGCCGAGGGTGTAGTTACCACGTCCGTCGAACTTGCTCTCGATACCCTTGAAGTCACGGATACGGGGGAGGGCTACACGTACGAGCTTCTCCAGGAATTCGTACATGCGCTCGCGGCGCAGGGTAACCATGACACCGATAGGCATCTTCTTACGGAGCTTGAACTGTGCCACGTCCTTCTTGGAAACGGTGGCTACAGCCTTCTGGCCGGTGATGGCGGTAAGCTCGTTGATGGCTACGTCGATGATCTTCTTGTCAGCGGTAGCCATACCAAGACCCTGGTTGATGACAATCTTCTTGAGTACAGGAATCTGCATGGCGGAGGAGTAACCAAACTTCTCCTTGAGTGCGGGAGCGATGCGCTCCTTATAGTCATTCTTGAGTTGTGCGGTATTCATTCTTAAATCTCCTCACCGGACTTTTTAGCGTAACGTACCTTCTTTCCGTCAACCATCTTGTAGCCTACACGTGTGGGCTTGCCGGTTTTGGGATCGACGACGTTGAGGTTAGAAACATGGATAGGAGCTTCAACGGTGATGAAGCCACCCTGAGGATTTTGGGCACTGGGTTTCTGGCTCTTCTGAACCTTGTTGAGACCCTCGACAACTGCACGCTGCTTGTCGACGATGACGCGGGAAACGACGCCGGTCTTTCCCTTGTCCTTGCCGGCGAGAACACAGACGGTGTCGCCCTTCTTGATGTGTAACTTACTCATATTATTGAGGTCGGTAGTGTCTTTGTTTGATTAAAGTACTTCGGGTGCGAGGGAAACCACCTTCATGTTCACTGCACGGAGCTCACGGGCTACAGGACCGAAGATACGGCTTCCGCGAAGTTCACCGGCATTGTTGAGGAGGACGCAGGCATTGTCATCGAAGCGGATGTAGGAACCGTCGGCACGACGGATTTCCTTCTTGGTGCGTACGATGAGCGCCTTTGAAACGGCACCCTTCTTGATATCGCTCGAGGGGATGACGTTCTTGATGGCCACAACGATGACATCTCCCACAGAAGCATAGCGACGCTTGGTTCCACCAAGGACGCGGATACAGAGGGCCTCGCGGGCACCGCTGTTATCACATACGGTTAATCTGGATTCAGTCTGGATCATGATTACTTAGCTCTTTCTACGATTTCGACTACTCTCCAACGCTTTGTCTTGCTCATGGGGCGGGTTTCCATGATGAGCACAGTATCACCGGGGTTGCACTCGTTCTTTTCATCGTGAGCGTGATACTTCTTGGTCTTGGAGACGAACTTACCATAAATAGGGTGCTTTTCCTTGAATTTGGCGGCTACGACGATGGTTTTGTCCATCTTGTTGCTCGTTACCACACCCTGGCGGGTCTTTCTTAAATTTCTTTCCATCTGGAGTCAGTTATTTGATGTAGAGTCTTTTGGGGTCAGCGTTGTCGGCAGGCGTAGCATTTTCCGCTGCCGTTTCCACCTCAGCCGGGGTTTGCTCATCAGTGTGTGTTGTCGTTCATCAGTAAACCCTTGCCATAATGTATGAGGTGAATCGCATCCGGTAATGCATCTGGCTGCGGCAGGCATCACCCTTGGACATGTACGATTACTTTTCGTTGAGCACAGTCTTCATCCGGGCGATGGTACGGCGGAGAGCCTTGATCTGTGCAGTGTTTCCGAGAGGAGAGATGCTGTGGTTGAGGACCATCTGGTTGTACTGTGCCTCAACCGTGGCGATGCGCTCAGCGAGCTCGCCTTTAGCTTTTAATTCGCGTATTTCTGCAGTTTTCATGATCAAGCGTTTTTATCGTAATCGTGACGGACAATGAATTTGGTGGTCACGGGAAGCTTCTGTGCGGCGAGGCGAAGGGCTTCCTTGGCAACCTCGAAGGGAACACCATCGATTTCGAAGATGATACGTCCGGGAGTGATGGGGAACACGTAACCTACGGGGTCACCCTTACCTTTACCCATTCGGACGTCAGCAGGCTTCTTGGTGATGGGTTTGTCGGGGAAGATGCGGATCCAGCTCTGTCCCTCACGCTGCATGTAACGGGTCATGGCTACACGGGCAGCTTCAATCTGGCGACCGGTAATCCAGTGAGTATCGAGGCTCTTGATACCGAAACTACCGAAGGCAAGCTGGTTGCCACGCTGGGCGTTGCCCTTGCAACGGCCCTTTTGCGGTCTGCGATATTTTGTTCTTTTAGGCTGTAACATGATTTACTCTTGTCGGAAGATTAGCGGTTAGTGTTTCGTTTGTTGCGGCCGGAACGTCCTTCGCGACGTTCTCCGCGGCCTTCCTGCTCGCGACGGCCACCCTTCTCGGGAGTGAAGTTGGGGGTGAGGTCCTTCTTTCCGTAGACTTCGCCGCGACAAATCCACACCTTGATACCGAGGATACCCACCTTGGTGAGGGCTGTGGTCTGGCAGTAGTCAATGTCAGCGCGGAAGGTGTGGAGAGGAGTACGTCCTTCCTTGTACATCTCCTTGCGTGCCATTTCGGCACCGTTGAGACGTCCGCAGATCTGCACCTTCACGCCTTCTGCACCCTGGCGCATTGCATTGGCAATGGCGAGCTTGATGGCACGGCGGTAAGAGATCTTGCCTTCAATCTGGCGGGCGAGGCTCTTGCCTACGATGTTGGCGTCGAGATCAGGCTTCTTCACTTCGAAAACGTTGATCTGAACGTCCTTATCGGTAATCTTCTTGAGTTCTTCCTTGAGTTTGTCAACTTCCTGTCCGCTCTTGCCGATGATGAAACCGGGGCGGGCGGTGCACACGGTGATGGTAATGAGCTTGGGAGTGCGCTCGATGACGATGCGGCTTACAGAAGCCTTGGCGAGGCGCTCGTCGAGATACTTGCGGATTTTGCTGTCCTCGAGGATATTGTCGCCGAAGTTGTCGCCACCGAACCAGTTGGAGTCCCAACCGCGGATAATACCGAGGCGGTTAGCAATAGGGTTTACTTTCTGTCCCATGTTTTACTATTTCTCTGAATTAGTCATTGGTTTTGGTGCCGACGAAAATGGCGACATGGTTGGAACGCTTGCGGATGCGATAGCCGCGGCCCTGAGGTGCGGGGCGCATGCGTTTGAGGGTGGCAGCTCCGTCACAGTAGATGTTCGTTACGAAGAGTTCACCGTCTTCGGCCTTACGGCCGTTCTTCTGCTCCCAGTTGGCGATGGCAGAGCAGAGGAGCTTCTCGAGGTCCTGTGCTGCATGCTTCTTGTTGAAGCGCAGGGTACCGAGAGCGCGATTGACCTCCATACCGCGGATGAGGTCTACAACGTAGCGCATCTTGCGGGGGCTGGAGGGGCAATTCTGCAACTTTGCAAAATATTGGGTTTTGAGGGCCTCCTTACGGGCGAGGGCGGCCAGTCTTTTTCTTGCTCCCATTATTTTTGGATATGTGTTGTTTTTATCTGGATTGAATGTGTAGGTCCTCTACATATTATTATTTATATATGTGTCAGAGGATGTGGTTTTATGGATGGAATGTCCGTGAAGAAATCACTTCTTCTTGCCACCGTGTCCACCGAACTTGCGGGTGGGGGCAAACTCTCCGAGCTTGTGGCCTACCATGTTTTCGGTAACGTAAACGGGGATGAACTTGTTTCCGTTGTGCACTGCTACGGTGTGGCCTACGAAATCAGGGCTGATCATAGAAGCACGGGACCAAGTCTTTACCACATTCTTCTTGCCACTCTCGTTCATGGCGAGAATCTTCTTCTCGAGAGAGACAGCGATGAAGGGACCTTTCTTAAGAGAACGACTCATATTGCGATCTTGTTATTACTTGTTTCGACGTTCAATAATGTACTTGTTGCTCTGCTTCTTGGGTGCACGAGTCTTAAGACCCTTAGCGTAGAGACCGGTGCGGCTGCGGGGATGTCCTCCGGACTGACGGCCTTCACCACCACCCATCGGGTGATCGTGGGGGTTCATCACGACGCCACGGTTATGAGGACGACGGCCGAGCCAGCGGCTGCGTCCAGCCTTACCGCTCGATTCGAGGGCGTGGTCACTGTTACCTACGCTACCGATGGTAGCCTTGCAGGCGCTGAGGATCTGACGGGTTTCACCCGAGGGGAGCTTGATGACGCAATACTTGCCTTCACGCGAAGTGAGCTGAGCGAAGTTTCCTGCCGAACGGACGAGGAGAGCACCCTGTCCGGGACGGAGCTCGATGTTGTGGATAACGGTACCCACAGGGATGTTGGCGAGGGGGAGGGAGTTTCCGATTTCGGGAGCAGCCTCTGCGCCGGAAAGAAGAACGTCGCCAACCTTCAATCCATTGGGAGCGATGATATAACGCTTTTCACCGTCAGCATAGAACAGGAGTGCGATGCGTGCAGAACGGTTAGGATCGTACTCGATGGTCTTTACTGTTGCGGGAACACCATCCTTCTCACGCTTGAAGTCGATGAAGCGGAACTTGCGCTTGTGGCCGCCACCGAGATAACGCATGGTCATCTTACCGGTATTGTTGCGACCGCCGGTGGTACGCTTACCGTAAACGAGAGATTTTTCAGGTACCGATGCAGTAATCTCTTCGAAGGTACCTATAGCTTTGTGTCTTTGGCCCGGTGTTGTGGGCTTGAATTTACGTACTGCCATTTTTATTTTAGATATTGCTGAAGAAATCGATGGTCTCGCCTTCCTTTACGGTTACGATTGCTTTCTTGAAGGCGTTGGTACGACCCTTGAGAAGACCGGCACGGGTGTAGCGGCTCTTGTTCTTGCCAGCATAGACCATGGTGTTGACATCGGTCACGGTGACATTGTAGAGCGCCTCAACCTCGGCCTTGATCTGAAGCTTGTTGGCTTCGGGCTTCACGATGAAGCCGTACTTGTTCTGAGCCTCAGTAATCTCGGTCATCTTCTCGGTAACGAGGGGTTTGATGATGAATGCCATAACTTTTGTTCGTTTTTGTTTTTTAGGTTATGTGCCTTTTACTTAGGCGAGAACTTCGTGAATGGTGTTCAGAGCGGATTCGGTAACCACCATCACATTGGCGTCGAGAATGCCGTAGGTATTGATGTTGGCGGCTGCGGCAAGCTTGGCCTTCTGCAGGTTGCGGCTGGAGAGGTAGAGGTTCTTGTCTGCACCGGCTACTACTACGAGCACCTTCTTGTCAGCTACGTTCAGACCGTTGAGGATTTCAACGAAGCCCTTCGTGCTGGGAGCTTCCATTGTGAAGTCTTCCACTACAACAAGGGCGTTTTCCTGTACCTTGTACGAAAGGGCGCTGCGACGGGCAAGGGCCTTCACCTTCTTGTTGAGCTTGAAGTCATAGTTGCGGGGCTTGGGACCGAACACGCGGGCACCGCCGACGAGTACAGGCGAGTTGATATCACCGCGACGGGCACCGCCGCCACCCTTCTGGCGTCCGAGCTTGCGGGTAGAACCGCTGATTTCGCTACGTTCCTTGGACTTTGCAGTTCCCTGACGCTGTGCAGCGAGATACTGCTTTACATCGAGATAGATGGCGTGGTCGTTGGGTTCAATGCCGAAGACACTCTCATTGAGGGTTACCACCTTACCGGTAGCTTCGCCCTTGATATTCAATACATTTACTTCCATGTCTTACTTTTCTACGATTACGATTGAACCATTGCATCCGGGAACACTGCCCTTGAGAAGAAGGAGGTTGTGTTCGGGGATAACCTTTAATACCTGAAGGTTCTGCGTGGTGACGCGCTTGCCGCCCATCTGGCCGCCCATGCGCATACCCTTGAACACCTTTGCGGGGTAGGAGCAAGCACCGATAGAACCGGGCTTACGCAGACGGTCGTCCTGACCGTGGGTTGCCTGACCTACACCACCGAAGCCGTGGCGCTTCACAACGCCCTGGAAGCCCTTACCCTTGGAAGTTCCGGCAACACTCACGAGTTCGTTCTCGCTGAAGAGTGCTACGGTGATTTCGTCGCCAAGGTTGTGCTCTTCGTCATAGACGAACTCTGCAAGGTGACGCTTGGGAGTTACACCAGCCTTCTTGAAGTGGCCGAGGAGGGGAGCAGAAACGTTCTTCTCCTTTGCATCCTCAAAACCCACCTGAACGGCTGCATAACCATCATTTTCTACGGTCTTGACCTGAGTCACTACACAAGGACCGCATTCGATTACTGTGCACGGCACATTCTTGCCGTCGGCACCGAAAACGGAAGTCATTCCGATTTTCTTTCCTAATAATCCTGACATTGAGGTTTTATGAAGATTTTAGTTCGTAGCCCGCCGTTGCCTCTGCATTGGCGGGGCGATTGGTTATTTGGTTTAAAAGTGATAACCGTGAATGAATACATTGCGCACACCACCGTGTCATACCGCCTTGCGGCTTGACAGACCCGAGTGGAGGCGGAAGAGGTACTGTCCTCTTCTTTCGGTGTGCAAAATTACGACTTTTTCCGGTTTACTACAAGTAAAACCTCCGTGAAACAAAAGAATTACAATGATTTTCCACGTTTTTTTTATTTTACATCCCCTTTTGCCATGCCAATACGTCAGACAAGGGCTATCGGCTTTGTTCCCAACGTTTTATAGGCACTGCAAGACATCCGCGCTTTTTGTCCTCCCGGCTTTTCATTCAGTGCCGCCAATCCTCCGCCAATCCCCACGGAAGGGGGTGCCGGAGGGAGGAAATACCCTTCGGAATGGGGTTCACGGAAATATGAAAAAACAATTATTTTTAGGTAAATATCGCATTTTGTTATTTGCACTTAACAAAACGTTTGCAAACTCGTCACCCTGCACCATACCGTATCCGGAGAGCATTCCATTATTTTCTCCGTTCCGGAAAAAGCGACAGAAGAGCAAGAAAAAGCACTGTTGCACAATGGTAAAAGGGCGCTGTAATCAGACATATAGGACACCTTATTATATAAATATTGAGTGAGGCGTCATGCAGCCCCGTCCTTAAAAGGTCTGAAACACCGGAATTTCAAGATTATGCGATGATAAAAAAAACAGTCGAGACGGTTTTGCGTTCCGAAGCACTACCCTTCCCGTTCCCGAAAAAAGTTTTTCGAAAATCTCCTACATTTCCTACACCCATGCCCCAAACACGTAGTATTTACTGCTGATTTCGGGTGTAGGATAAGGTGTAGGATGTAGGTGTAGGATGTAGGATTGGTGTAGGTTTTGGGGCCGTAATTCCGCTTTTCCTTGCATTTTGCTCATGCATGGTGACGCGAACCATACGGAAAACGCCTTCTTTCACATCATATTTTCACGACGACTTGGACAACTTTGACAACACAAACCACTTCTCTGCCTCGTACACCAGCGTTTTCATATACCCCGCAGGGAACGCCGCTGTTGGAAGAACACGCCCCAAAGGTTGTTTATATCAGTTCTAATCAGTAAAATCCGTATTCATTTTCGCCCGAGGACCATGCTTTAGGAATCCGGATTAATCTGATTCTTTCAGATTTTACCCTACGGACGAAATAAACGCCGTTGGACATGTACGCCCCAAAGGGGCAAGAGGAACCTAGCCCAGGGCAAAGCGAGTGAAACGAGCGACACCCTGGGTATCCGGGCCACCCACATACCCTGCGCCCTGAACCGAAGGTCGCCGGCCGAAGGGAAAGGCAACGGGGCAACACGTCGCCGGCCGAAGGGAAAGGCAAAGTGGCAGC
>SFJN01000245.1 GCA_004555055.1 Bacteroidales bacterium
GCTAACCATTTCGGCACACCTCCATTACTTCTTGCCACCGGTCTTACCAACCTTACGGCGGATGACCTCAGTGGTATACTTGATGCCCTTGCCCTTGTAGGGTTCGGGGGGACGCTTGCTGCGGACTTCAGCGGCAAACTGGCCAACGGCCTGCTTGTCGATGCCGCGGATGATGATCTTGTTGGGGTTGGGAACTTCGATGGTGATGCCGGGGATCTCGTCCACGAACACTTCGTGGGAGTAGCCCAGACGCATGACCAGCTGATTGCCCTTCTTCTCGGCACGGTAGCCGACGCCGTTGACATCCAGCTCCTTGGCATAGCCCTTCTCAACGCCCTCTACCATGTTGTGCAGCAGGGTGCGGGTCAGGCCGTGCAGGGATTTGTGCAGGTGCTCATCATCGGGGCGGTCAACAGTCAGGACATTGCCCTCAACCTTCAGGATCATGTCGGGATGGAAGGTGTAGCTCAGGGTGCCCTTGGGGCCCTTCACGGTAACGGTATTGCCCTCGGCAATATCCACCGTGACATTTGCCGGAATGATAACCGGCTTCTTACCAATTCTAGACATTTCCGAATCCTCCTTACCAGACGAAGGCCAGGACTTCGCCGCCGATGTGCAGCTCGCGAGCCTTCTTGTCGGTCATGACGCCCTTGGAAGTGGAGACGATGGCAATACCCAGGCCCTTGAGAACCTTGGGCAGCTCCTCAGCACCGGCGTAAATTCTCAGACCGGGCTTGGAGACGCGGCGCAGACCGGAAATGACTGCCTGCTTCTTGGCCAGGTACTTGAGGGTGATGTGAATGGTGCCCTGGTTGCCGTTGTCGACAACAGTGAAAGCCTTGATATAACCCTCGTCCAGCAGGATCTGGGCAATGGCCTTCTTCAGGTTGGATGCGGGAACATCCACAGTTTCGTGCTTTGCAGAATTCGCGTTCCGGATACGGGTCAGCATATCTGCTACGGGATCGGTGATTTGCATGTTAATATCCTCCTTTTAGAAGTTACGGGCTTTACCCGTGAAGACACGGGGGTATCCGGGGAATGCGGCTCGCGGCTTGCCGAAAGCCCATCTTCCCGGGACTTCCCGCGTCTTTTTTACATTAGTAACTCGACCTTACCAGCTGGCCTTGCGGACACCGGGGATCTGACCCTTGTAGGCCAGCTCGCGGAAGCAGATACGGCACACGCCGTAGTCGCGCAGGTAAGCATGGGGTCTGCCGCAGATCTTGCAGCGGTTATAGCGGCGGCTGGAGAACTTGGGCTCAGCCTGCTGCTTCAGGATCATAGACTTCTTGGCCATGTTGTAATCCTCCTAAATCAAGCGGTGAAGGGAGCGCCCAGCTGGCTCAGCAGCTCCTTGGCTTCCTCGTCATTGGTGGCAGTGGTGCAGATGCAGATATCCATACCACGGATCTTGTCCACCTTGTCGTACTCGATTTCGGGGAAAATCAGCTGTTCCTTCAGGCCGAAGGCGTAGTTGCCGCGGCCATCGAAGGAGTTGGGGCTGATGCCGCGGAAGTCGCGGACGCGGGGCAGAGCCACGCTGAACAGACGGTCCAGGAACTCATACATCTTATCGCCCCGCAGGGTGACCTTCACGCCAACAGTTTCGCCCTCACGGACCTTGAAGTTTGCCACGGACTTGCGGGCCTTGCAGGTGACAGGCTTCTGACCGGTGATGGCAGCGATGTCCTTGCAGATGGCTTCGATTTCCTTGGCATTGTTCTTGCTCTCGCCGCAGCCGACGTTCACAATCACCTTATCCAGCTTGGGGATCTGCATCACGCTCTTGTAGCCGAACTTCTTGTTCAGAGCGGGAGCGATCTCAGCAATATATCTTTCTTTCAGTCTGTTTGCCATGATTGAACTCTCCTCTCTTAGATTTCGGCGCCGCACTTGCGGCAGATCCGGGTCTTCTTGTCGCCTTCGACCTTGTAGCCGACGCGAACGCCCTTGTTGCACTTGGAGCAGAACAGGGCAACCTTGCAGGAGCGGATGGGGGTCTCGCGCTTGACGATACCACCCTGCTCGCCCTGACGGCGGGGCTTGGTGTGGCAGGTGGCCACATTGACCTTCTCCACGATCACCTTGTTCTCAGCGGGCATGGCCACCAGGACCTTGCCCTTCACGCCCTTGTCCTTACCGGACAGGACGATAACGGTATCATTCTTCTTAATGTTCATTCCTTCGGTTCCCCCTTAGATGACTTCGGGAGCCAGAGACAGGATCTTCATGAAGTCCTTCTCACGCAGCTCACGTGCCACCGGTCCAAAGATACGGGTACCCTTGGGGTTCTTGTCTTCCTTGATGATCACAGCAGCGTTCTCATCAAAGCGGACATAGCTGCCGTCCTCACGACGGACGCCCCGCTTGGTACGGACGATAACAGCCTTCACGACCTCGCCCTTCTTCACAGTGCCGCCGGGAGCAGCCTTACGAACAGAAGCGACGATCACATCACCGATGTTGCCGAACTTCCGCTTGGAGCCGCCCAGGACGCGGATGCAGTGGATTTCCTTGGCGCCGGTATTGTCGGCAACCTTCAGATAGCTTTCCTGCTGAATCATTTACGCCGACCTCCTTACTTCGCCTTTTCGATGATTCTGACGAGTCTCCATCTCTTGTCCTTGGACAGGGGACGAGTCTCCATGACCTCAACGGTATCGCCGATGCCGCACTCGTTGTTTTCGTCGTGGGCCTTCAGCTTGTAGGTCCGCTTCATGGTCTTCTTGTACAGAGGATGCTGCACGCTATCCTCGATCGCAACCACAATGGTCTTGTCCATCTTATCGGAGACAACCTGACCAATTCTGGTTTTGCGGAAAGCTCTGGT
>SFJN01000246.1 GCA_004555055.1 Bacteroidales bacterium
GGAACAGCGGGTTAAAGCTGATACTTAAAGTATCATTCCAACAATTATCTATGCGACTTCATGTCGCACCCACGGCGTATCGAGATGATGGATAGCCACACACCGTTTCTGGGCGTTCACACCCGTTCCGAGCATAGAGGTAGAGCCGAACAGCACACGCACCGTCCCGGCGTTCATGGCGTCTATCACCGCCTTCCGCGCCTTGTCGGTCTTGCACTCCTGAATGAAGCGCACCTCGCTTGGCGGTATACCGTAGTCCTCCGTCAGTTTGCGCTTGATTTCCGAATAGACGTTCCACCCGTCGCCCGGCTGGTATGTCCCCAAATCAGAGAAAACGAACTGCGTGCCTTTCTGGGCGTCGTATTTTTGATAATACTCCGCGATCATCTTGGCACAGTGACTCGCTTTGTTGTCGGGATGATCTTCGTAATTCGGGTCTATCATGCGCATGTCGAGTGCCATTTTCCGGGCATAGTCCGTGGCGATGAGCATCTTCGCCTTTTCTTCCGTTTCCGAAAGCGGCAGCCTGCCCAACAAGGTGGCATCGCCCGTCTTGGCGAACTGCATCAGTTTCTGTATGAAGTCCTCCTGTTCCGGCGTGGGCGGTATATGGTGCAGTATCTCGTTCTTGGCAGGACGGTCAACGCCCACATCCTCCGCCGTGCGGTAGTCCGTGATTTCATTATAGAAGGCGGCAAGCTCCGGCACTTTGATGAAGTAGCGGAAACGCTCCTTCTGGACCACATTGTTCGTCACGTTAAATTCAAAATCCGTCGTCTTCTTGGCAAATATCGCCGCCCAAGCGTCGAAACACCTTATGTCCTGCCGTTCCAGCTCCTTCGGGCGCAGGTACTTGAACAGCAGGTACAATTCAGTCAGTGAGTTGCTGATAGTCGTGCCGGAGAGGAAGGTCGCACCCAAGTCTTTTCCTGTGCGCTCCTGTATGGTGCGTATGGCAAAGAGCATGTTAAGTGCCTTCTGGCTTCCCTCGCTGTTTCCCAATCCCGCCACACGGTCGTGGCGCGTGTTGAAAGTCAGATTCTTGAACTGGTGGCTCTCATCTATGAAGATGTGGTCGATGCCCATCTGCTTGAAATCCACCACGTCGTCCGTGCGTGACTTTATGGCGTGTTCCACCTTCTCCAGCTTCGCTTCAAGGTTGTGCTTGCGCTTCTCCAATCCTTTCAGCATCGCCCGCGACACGTTCTTTCCCTGCTGCCGTAGCACTTCGAGGTTTTCCTCCACCGTGTCAAGCTCTGCTTGCAGGATGCGCTGCTGCAATTCCGGCGACTGCGGTATCTTGCCGAACTGGTCGTGCGACATGATGACGCAATCGTAGTCGTTGTTCTTTATATTATTGAAGAAGCGCACACGGTTGGCGGTCGAAAAGTCCTTCTCCGAAGCGTACAGAATACGTGCGTTGGGATATGCCGCCTGATAGGTGGCTGCAATCTCCGCAACGTTGGCTTTCAGCCCGATAATCATCGGCTTGTGTGCCAAATTCAGACGCTTCATCTCATGCGCGGCGATGCACATTATCAGCGTCTTACCGGTTCCCACCTCGTGGTCGCAAATTCCGCCGCCGTTCTGTTTCAACATCCAGACGCAATCCATCTGTGAGGGATAGACGCTCTTGATACCCCGGCTTGCCAGCCCTTTCAGGTTGAGGTCGGGAAAGGTCTGATGGGAGCCGTCGTAGCGCGGGCGCACGAAACAGTTGAACTTGCGGTTATACATCGTCACAAGCCGCTCCTTGAACTGCGGCGACTGCTCTTCGAGCCATTCGGAGAAGCCGTTTCGTATCTCGTCAATCTTGGCGTTGGCGAGTTGTATTCCCTCGCTGTCGCGCATCTTGATGTCGTTGCCATGCTCGTCCTTGCCGATGGACTTCATCATGTCAGGGCAGGTGTTGTGCAGGGCGTGTTTTAGGAGGTGCATACCGTCATAGTTCCGGTAATACCCCTTCACCAGAAACTCGTCCGTGATTTTCATGGTGCGGTAGCCGCACACCACCGAAAACTCGTCCATGCTTGCGGAATAGGCGATTTTCACCTCCGTGTCGAACAGCCGGCTCATGTAGGCGGCATAGACACCCGTCGGAATCCAGCGTTCCCCGAAATTGAAGTCCAGATCCTCGAAGGCGATGCGCTGCGGCTCGGCATCTTTCAGAGCCTCCAACGCCTGCTTCACCTCCGGCATACGCTCATTTTCGGGATTGTCACCCATCCATGCCTCTATGCGTTCCGCTTTCTCTATGACATTTCCGGCGATGAAACGGTCTTTGATTTCGTAACCGGTCACGAGCGGATTGTAGTAGATGCGCCCTTGCAGGGCAGTGAGCAAATCCTCCGCCGTGCTGTCGGTTATCTCCCGCATATAGTCGAGATTGACCGTACCATATTTGTTGAGCGACGCAGACAGGGCTTCTTCGGGAGAGCCTACGTTGGCATGGCTCTCCACCGCGAAGGAAACAGGATGCTCGAAGATGTCCGCCTTGACGAACTTTCCGTTTTCCATCCGTTCCAGCGAAAGGATGTCGCGCCCGCCCGCATCCATCATCACTAACTTCACGTTCTGCTTGGCGTTGAGGTTGCCGTAGCGCATGACAAACTCATCGTAACAGGTATTCAGATGCTCTCGCCACGGAACATTTGCCTCGCGCCGGAGCGATTCATAACGGTACAGACGCTCGTAGGCGTCACGCAGCGACACATACAACAACGCCTTTTCCTTCTGGTATCCTTTCAGGTCGAGCGGCTGGAATGTCGCCCCGTATGGCGTGATGTCTTTCAGGTAGCCGATGTTATGACGCCCCC
>SFJN01000046.1 GCA_004555055.1 Bacteroidales bacterium
GCCGGTGCAACATCCCTGTATGAAATCATCCGATGAAACCGTGCATTTTTATTGTAATGCTATGGCAATGACAGAAGAAAGAAAAGATGGAACTATAGAGGTTATGGGTGCCCGTGTCCATAACCTCAAGAATATTGATGTCAGCATTCCGCGCCGTAGTCTTGCGGTCATTACCGGTCTTTCCGGAAGCGGCAAGTCCAGTCTGGCTTTTGATACGCTCTATGCAGAAGGACAGCGGCGATATATCGAGACTTTTTCGGCCTATGCCCGTAACTTCCTTGGCAATCTTGAACGTCCTGACGTTGACAAGATAACCGGACTGTCGCCGGTAATATCCATAGAACAGAAGACTACCAACAAGAATCCGCGTTCTACGGTGGGAACCGTGACCGAAGTGTATGATTTCCTCCGACTTCTTTATGCCCGTGCTGCAACCGCCTATTCCTATAAAAGTGGGGAGCGCATGATAAAATATACAGAAGAGAAGATTGTGGAGATGATACTTTCGGACTATGCCGAGCGGCGCATTTTTCTTCTGGCTCCTCTTGTTCAGGGAAGAAAGGGACATTACCGCGAGGTTTTCGAGTCTGTTTTGCGCAAAGGTTATATCAATGTCCGTGTAGACGGCGAGATGCACATGGTAGAGCGTGGCATGAAACTGGACCGCTACAAGGTGCATGACATTGAGGTGGTCGTTGACAAGTTGCGTGTGCAGGATAAGGATGCGGAACGTTTGCACCAGTCGGTGACCAAATGCCTTGACCAAGGCGACGGTTTGCTCCTCGTGCTTGATGCCGAGAGTCAGCAGATACGTTATTTCAGTCGGCGTCTGATGTGTCCCGTCACGGGTATTGCCTATCGTGAGCCAGCTCCCAATGTGTTTTCTTTCAACTCCACCATGGGAGCCTGCCCAAAATGCAAGGGTCTGGGATTCCTGCATGCCATGGATTTCCAAAAGGTTTGCCCGGACACCTCGAAAAGCATTCGGGAGGGAGCACTCGAACCTCTCGGAAAATGGCGTAATAATCTGATATTCTGGGAGGTGGAAGCCGTACTGCGCAAGTACGATGCTGACCGTGATACGCCGGTATGCGAGATTCCCGAGGAGGCCATCGACGAAATTGTCAATGGTTGTAGCGATTCGCTTCGTATACCGGGCCAACAGTCCGGCGGAGATGATGACTATTATGTGACATTCGACGGTTTGGCAAAATATGTCCAGCAGATGGCAGATGTGGAAATGTCTGCTGCCGCCCAGCGGTGGGCGGAACAATTTTCGAAGGAAGTGGTGTGCCCGCATTGTCATGGAGCCCGTCTCAACCGCGAAGCATTGTCCTATCGTTTTGCAGACAAAAATATTGCTGAACTGAGTGCCATGGACCTCGGGGAATTGTATGATTTCCTCGATGGAATCGAAGAAAAACTGCCTGCCCGAGAACGGGCAGTAGCAGTGGAAATCTTGAAGGAAATCCGCACCCGGCTGCGTTTCCTCTTGGATGTTGGACTTGACTATCTGAGCCTTTCGCGTGCTACGATGACGCTCTCCGGTGGCGAAAGCCAGCGTATACGTCTTGCCACACAAATCGGTTCGCAGTTGGTCAATGTGCTTTATATCCTTGACGAGCCGAGCATCGGACTTCATCAGCGCGACAACGTCCGGCTGATAGACAGCCTCAAACAGTTGCGCGACAGCGGTAATACTGTGGTCGTCGTGGAGCATGACCGCGACATGATGCTTGCTGCCGATTATGTAGTGGACATCGGTCCGCGTGCAGGTCGAAAAGGAGGCGAGGTGGTGTTCCAGGGCACTCCCCAGGAAATGCTGCAGTGCGACACCCTGACATCTGCCTATCTTAACGGGAAGCGTAGCATAGAGATACCGGCAAAACGCCGGCCTGGCAATGGTGAATGCATCTCCCTCTGTGGCTGTAGGGGCAATAACCTACGCCATGTCACGGTGAAGTTTCCGCTCGGAACGCTGATTTGTGTGACGGGAGTTTCGGGAAGCGGCAAGTCCACGTTGGTCAACGATACGTTGCTTCCTATCCTCAGCCAGCATTTCTACCGATCCCTGCGCGAGCCATTGCCTTACGATTCCATCGAAGGTCTTGAACACATCGACAAGGTTGTTTCCGTCGACCAAAGCCCCATCGGACGCATTCCACGTTCCAATCCCGCTACCTATACGGGAGTTTTCAATGATATCCGCAATCTGTTTGCCGCCCTTCCAGAAGCAAAGGTGCGGGCGTATAAGCCAGGACGTTTTTCGTTCAATGTCAAGGGCGGACGCTGTGAATGCTGTAAAGGCAACGGTTACCGTACCATCGAGATGAATTTCCTTCCCGATGTCTATGTCCCCTGCGAGGTTTGTCACGGACGTCGCTACAATCGTGAGACACTTGAAGTGCGGTATAAAGGCAAGAGCATTTCCGATGTGTTGGACATGACCATCAACCAGGCTGTGGAATTCTTTGAACATATTCCGTCCATTCTTCAGAAAATAAAGACGTTGCAGGATGTGGGACTGGGATATATCCGTCTTGGACAGTCTTCCACAACTCTTTCCGGTGGCGAGAGCCAGCGTGTGAAGCTTGCTGCAGAGCTCTCAAAGCGCGATACAGGACGCACCGTATTCATCCTTGACGAGCCGACTACCGGATTGCATTTCGAGGATATACGCATTCTGCTTGGAGTGCTTCAGCGTCTTGTGGAGAAAGGCAATACGGTCATTGTCATTGAGCATAATCTGGATGTGGTGAAAGTCGCTGACCATATTATTGACATTGGTCCCGAAGGAGGCCGCGGCGGCGGACAAGTTGTCGCTGAGGGAACTCCTGAGGAGGTCGTGGCGCAGGGAAAAGGCTATACGGCGAAATTCCTTGCCCAAGAGTTGGCGGGAGCATCGTGTCCCCCCTCATCGTGATACCCCTTATAAGCAATTCCATTTACTAACCTTTTAATACTAATCCCCAATTTCTATGTTTGAAGGACAACCAAAAGGCCTTTGGGCTCTTGCGCTGGCCAACACCGGCGAGCGTTTCGGCTATTACACCATGCTGGCCGTCTTCCTCCTCTATCTCCAAGCCAATTTCGGATGGGCTCCCGGTACTGCCAGTATCGTCTATTCCACCTTTCTGATGATGGTTTACTTCCTCCCTGTCATCGGTGGTATTGCTGCCGACCGTTTCGGTTTTGGCAAAATGGTGACTACGGGTATTATCATCATGTTTGTCGGTTACCTTGTGCTTTCCCTTCCTCTTGGCGGTAACTTTGTTGCCGTAGCCGCTATGGGAGTGGCCCTGCTTCTTGTCAGCCTCGGAACAGGTCTTTTCAAGGGCAACCTGCAGGTGATGGTCGGACGTCTGTACGATGCTCCTGAATTTGCCGACAAACGCGACAGTGGCTTCTCGCTTTTCTATATGGCCATCAATATCGGTGCCATGTTTGCACCTACAGCGGCCATCAAGATTATGGATTATGCCCAGCAGTCCCTGGGTGTCAGTGAGGCCGATTCCTATCACTTTGCCTTTGCTGTGGCATGCATAAGCCTTATCTTCTCCATCCTTATCTATTATGCTTTCCAGGGCACTTACAGACATGTGATTGCCAACGAGAAGAAGAATGCTGCGACTGGGGTGGAAGCTGATGCCCAAAAGTCTGCAGTTCCCGAACTTTCACCTGCCGAAACGAAAGAGCGCATCGTGTGTCTTTGCCTTGTCTTTGCAGTTGTAATCTTCTTCTGGATGGCATTCCATCAGAACGGTAACACGCTAACCCTCTTTGCCCGTGACTTTACGCAGACCACCTCAGAGGGATTGCAGAGCATGGCCTTTGATGTGACCAATCTCGTGGCAGGCATTTTCATCGTCTATGCCCTCTTCGCTATCTTCCAGAGCAAAACGCTTAAAGGTAAGGGTGTCGGAGCTCTCATTATCGTAGGTGCTCTTTCTTTCCTTTTCTATAAGTATAATGCCCTTGAAGCCGCAGGTGCAGTGGATGTCAAGGCTCCTATTTTCCAGCAGTTCAATCCTTGCTATGTTGTCGCACTGACTCCTGTGAGCGTGGCTCTCTTTGCCTGGCTTGGACGCATGGGCAAGGAACCCTCAAGCCCCAAGAAGATAGGTTTGGGTATGCTCGTGGCGGCTTCAGCATTCTGCCTTATGGCTGTCGGTTCTATGGGGCTTGATTTGCCGCTCGATCAGGCTGCCGCCATTAAGGCCGGTACTGAGCCCATGCGTGTAAGTGCAAATTGGCTGATCAGTACCTATCTTGTCCTTACTTTCGCCGAGCTTCTCCTCTCGCCCATCGGTATCAGTTTCGTCAGCAAGGTGGCTCCTCCCAAGTACGCCGGTCTGATGATGGGTCTTTGGTTTGCTGCCACAGCTGTAGGTAACCAGCTTGTGATGGTTCCCGGTCTTCTGTGGGGTGCTAACGTTTCGCTCGTTGTCATCTGGGGCGTGCTCGCAGGCATCTGCCTTGTTTCTGCACTCTTTATCTTCTGCATTCTCAAGAAACTTGAGAAGGTATCCTAACCCTTCACCCATATTCTCCGGCACAAGTGTGCTGAAATGATAAAACAGCGGCAGACACTGAAATGGTGTCTGCCGCTGTACCTTTGTATGCCTTGGCATTCTTTTTCGAACACCATTGGCTTTCAACTATGTTTTTAGGCGGGTTCTATAGTTTCCTCACTTTCACTTGTTGAGCAGTTCCTTAACCTTTGTGCTGATGGCCCGTCCGTCGGCTTTTCCGGCAAGCGCCTTGGACGCTGCGCCCATGACACGGCCCATATCTTTGGGCGATGTGGCGCCAAGTTCAGCGATGATGTGCTGAATTGCTGTGGAAAGTTCCTCTTCGGTGAGGGGCTGTGGCAGATAGGTTTCGATGACCTTTACCTCTGCCATTTCGTTTTCTGCAAGGTCAGGACGTCCTTGTTCACGATAGAGCTGTGCGGTGTCACGTCCTTGTTTTGCAAGTTTCGAAAGGATTTTCATTGCGGCTTCGTCAGAGAGTTCTCCGTTGCTGCCGGGGGCAGTCTTTGCCTCGATGAAGTATTTTTTGATGTTTCGGAGTGCCTGGAGACGTACAGTCTCGCGGGCTTTCATGGCCGACATGATGTCGGCACTGATTTGTTCAAAAAGCATGATTCAGTCAATAGGTTGTTTGTGCGTGATTTTTCGGCGGTTCCGTGAATATATAAGTATATAGGATTCGGTCAATATGTTAGTGTTGCCACTTTCGTCTGACTTCGTTTCTGTTTCGACTCGGAATGGTCTAAGTAAACTTGACTTCGTCTTCCTCCTCGCACCTCGGCAATATCCAAGCAAGCTTGGCTTCGCCTTGCTCTCGCTTGTCGACTTATAGAAACGTCCTTCCAGCATGCGATATTTCGCGGAATTTCACCATGTCTCGTTCTGTGCGTCTAAGCACATCGTTGTTTTCAATGGTCGCCACCAGTTCCTCGTTGTCAAAGTCTTCTCCTTCGAAGATATATGTCCTGCGGCGGGGCTTGTTTTTCTTCAGGTTTCCATATGCGTTGTCGCGGCGGAATTCACGTCTCCTCTTTTCGTCTAACTGTTCGCCTGTAAGGGGGATGTTTGCGGATTCTTCATCCTCGATTCCGGACATAACCTTGAATCCGGAGGCAAGTATGGTCACTTTGATTTCGTCCTTGAGGTTTTCGTCTTCCGACATTCCCCATTTCGTATCCACATCCTCGCGGAAGTTTTTCATGAATGCATCCACTTCGTCCATTTCCTCCATGAGCATGCTGCTGCCGTGTTCTTCGGGAGGGAAAAAGATGGCGAGCCTGAGTGCTTTGCTCTTGAAGATGTCGCGGTCGTTAAGTAGTGGAGAATTGAGTGCGTCGTCAATGGCTTTTGTCACGCGGTTTTTCCCTTTTCCGTATCCGGAGGACATGATGGCCACGCCTCCGCCTCGCAGGCAGGTGTCCACATCGCGGAAGTCGAGGTTCATGGTTCCATGCATGGTGATGATTTCCACGATGGAGCGTACGGCTTTTGTCAGTGTCTCGTCGGCCTTCTTGAAACTTGCCGGCAAGCTGAGCGAGGGATAAATCTGTCGCAGTCGTTCGTTGTTCACCACAAGCAGAGCATCCACTTCGTTTGCCATTGTCTCTACTCCATCAAGCGCCAGGTCGATACGTTTCCACATTTCGAAGAGGAATGGTATGGTGACTATTCCGATGGTGAGGATGTCGCGTTTCATGGCTTCGTGAGCGATGATGGGTGCTGCACCGGTTCCGGTGCCGCCTCCCATTCCCGCAGTGATGAATGCCATTTTTGTCTCTTCGTCGTATATGCTTTGGATGGTTTCGATATTTTCCTCTGCAAGTTTTCTTCCGATTTCCGGTTTTCCTCCTGCTCCCCATCCTGGACCTATCTGCACTCTGTGTGGTACAGGGCTGTCAGAGAGGGCTTTGCTGTCTGTGTTGCATACCACATAGCGCACTCCGTTGATTTGCTCGCGGTACATGTTTGCCACAGCATTTCCACCTCCTCCACCCACACCGATAATCTTGATGATGCTGGGGTCGTTGAAATCCTGTGTCGGCGCCGGTATGCTTATAAGAAGATCGTCGTCCATAGTTGCTTTCTTGGTAAAATGTGTCGAGAAAGCGTAAAAGGATAATGTTGTGACTCCCTGCAACTTTTGTCATGCCAATGTAGGGAGAGGCATGGCAAGGATGCATGATGCCGGGAATCCATGGCTTTTCTCAGACTTTTGCCTTTACGCTTTTGCTTTTGATGTCGTTGAGGATTTCCTTCGTACGTCGGCAGGTAGGTACGGCCTCTACGAGTGCCGTCAGTTCTTCGTTGTCACAGTCTTCGGACTGGAATACGAATGTCTTGAAGAAGTGTTTCCGCACGCCACGGTCGTTGGAATACCCATAGAATTGGGTGCGGCGTTCCTCGTTCTCTTCCTGTTTCTCCTTTTCTTTCATCAGGTCCGCTTCCTCTTCAGCCTTTTTCTTTTCCTGCATGCCTGCTACGGCATTGATGTCGAATCCGGTGGCAAGGATGGTGACCTTTACCTTTTTACCCAGTTCAGGGTCGGTGGAAAGTCCCCACTTGGTTTCGACATCGTCGCGGAACTGTTCCATGAAGTCATTCACCTCGTTCATTTCCTCCATCATCAGTTCCTGCGAAGTGCCGTCTTCGCCGGTTTCGTCCTCCGAGAAACTGATACAGATGAGTATTTTCTTGGAGTTGAAGATGTCGTTGTTGTTGAGGAGTGGTGAGTGTAGCGCTTCGTTTATGGCCTTTGTCACACGGCCCTCACCTTCGCCGTATCCGGTGGACATGAGTGCCACTCCTCCATCGCGCAATACGGTGCCGACATCCTGGAAGTCGAGGTTGATGATACCGTGCATGGTGATGATTTCTGCAATGGAACGTGCAGCGATGCTCAGTGTGTTGTCGGCTTTTTGGAATGCGGAGCGTATGGTGAGTTCGGGATAGATTTCGCGAAGTTTTTCGTTGTTGATGACGAGCAGAGCGTCCACTTCCTTGCGTATGGCATCCACTCCGTCGAGTGCCTGGTCGATTTTCTTGTTCCCTTCGAACCGGAAGGGTATGGTGACAATGCCTACGGTAAGTATGCCTTTTTCCTTGGCTTCGTGTGCGATGACAGGTGCGGCTCCCGTTCCGGTTCCTCCGCCCATTCCGGCGGTGATGAAAACCATTTTCGTGCCGTCGTCAAGCATGGCGCGTATGCCTTCGATGCTTTCTTCTGCGGCAGCCTTGGCACGTGCCGGACGGTTTCCTGCGCCGAGTCCTTCGTTGCCGAGTTGCAGGCGTACGGGTACAGGACTGTCGGCCAACGCTTTGCTGTCCGTATTGCAGACCACGAAATTCACATCGTGGATGCCGGTGCGGTACATGTAGTTGACAGCGTTTCCGCCGCCACCGCCCACACCGATGACTTTGATTATTTTAGGCGTCGTTGTGGGAACTCCCATGTCGACGATAAGATCTTCTTCCATAAGAGATTGGTGCTATTTGTGAAGGGGGTGTTGGTTTCCCCGTCAATTTGTTGTCGCGGGAAGGCGATTGTTGTCAGTCTTTGTCCTTTTTGTCTTCGAAATCTTCTGCAGGTTCGGAAACGATGGACTCAAGGATTTCCTTGGTTTTGCTCCATAAAGATTTGAAGCGGCTGGGTCTCTTTTTCTTCTCTTCTTTTTTCGGTGTAACGTCTTCCTTGTCCTGGTCTGTCGTTACGGGCTGTTCCTCCTCCACAGGTTTGCCTTCAGAGGCGGGTGTCAAAGGCTTTGTGTCAGTCTCTTCGGTCTCCTCGAAAATGGAGAACTGCCCTCCATAGCAGTTGGTGAGGTTGTTGTCAATGAAAGCCAGACCGATGTTGTAGATGCCGCTTTCGTTGAAACTGCTGTCCGGGGCATTGACCTTCAGCCGTGCGGAGTGTTTGTTGATGCGGACGTACCAATCCTTGAAATGTGTCTTCATGGCATTGTCCATACCCTTGAGTTGCGCACCGCCGCCGCAGACGAAGATTCCGTTTACGAGGTTGTCGTGGTTAAAGCCGGAGAGGTCTACCTGTGCCTTGATGTTCTGCACGATTTCCTCGATGCGTGCATCGATGATTTCCGCAAGTTCAGCAACTTTCTTCATGCGTCCTCCGTCACGGAGGTGTATTTCCTCCTTGTCGTTAAGCGTTTCGAAGTCGGGATATCCGTGCTTGACTTTGAGGTTTTCGGCCTCCTCATTCTCCACGTTAAAGACATTTGCGATATCGTGTGTGACGGTAGCGCTTCCGAGGGGAATGACGCAGAGGTGGCGAAGCAATTTGCCACGGTATACAGCCACCGTGGTGGTTTCGCTGCCCATGTCCACAAAAACGCATCCCGAAGAGCGTTCCTGTTCCGTGGTCATGATGCCGGCAAGCATTTCCGCACCGATGAATACGCGTCCGTCAGCAATCTCGATGTTGGCTTTGCGGAAGCAGCTGATGATGGTTTCCAGGGTCTTTGTCCCGCAGATGATGTTGAGGAATCGCGTCTCAATCCGGTCGGTCAATGTTCCTTTCGGGTCTTGGGTAACTTGGGTTCCTGCTGTTCCTATGCGGTATTCCAGTGGAATAGCCTCAAGGATTTCGCGTTCTGCAGGACGGCTTTCCTTGTTCCGCACTCCGATAGAGGCAATGAGTTCCTCGGTGACGATTTCGCTGCTGGGCATCTGCATCTTCACGTTGTTCGTGACGGAGCGGAGTCCCATACAGTTAATGGCGACATAGAAGCATTTGATGCGGCTTTCGGTTTGGTTCTCAAGGTTGTTCTTGATGTTTGTGAGCGCCGAAGTCATCTTGTCGACATTCATGATGCGACCCTTGCTGATGAAGTCAGAGGAATTGACGGCCGTGTAGGCTTTCACGGTGATGCTTCCGTCGTTTTCCTTGCTTCCCACGATGCCTGTCAGTCTTGACGAACCGAGGACGATGGCTGCGATGAAGTTGTTGTCCATATATAGTTGTGTCTTTTTTGTCTGGGATATTCCTTTAGATTCTTCCTTCTGCTAAGGTGTTCAGATGCTGGCTTTTGTGGCTGTCTTGAGAGAACGAGATGGTTATCTTGACAGTGGAATAAGGCGGAAAATGTGCAAAAGAGCACGAAGATACGGAAAATGTATAGTTCTCCCCTCCTTCTTATTAAGAGGCCCCGAAACGTGGGATTCTATCGTTGTTCCTCTTAATCAGGCCTGGGAATCTTCGTTTTTCTTTCGAATCGTGAGGTTTGCAACACCTTTTCTGTCAGGATTTCTTATTTGGCTTCCTCCGTTTACAGATGATGCGTCCGTCGTAGGCGACGTTGATTTCGCTGTACTTATACCATCCTACCTTAGGCATGATATCGGTGTAGAAAGCGTATAGATTCCGGAATTTTATGGGAATATTCTCGATTCTTCCGAAGTGAACGATATGGTCTCCGATACGCATGATGAGGTCTACTTCCCCATTTGGCTTGACGACAATCTGCTCCACTTGTCCGTCCCAGAAGGTGTCGTTGCGCAGGAATATCCCCAGGGCTTTCAGTTTTTTCCGTGCAAATGCCGGGGTGACAGTCCCCGTGACCACGGGTAGGTCGGCTTCGTAGCCTATTGCCTCCATGCGTGTGCCCGCTTCGTCGATGTAGTAGTCTTCACCGTTGTCGGCCATCACGCGTAGCAGCGGTATGCGCTGGATGACAGCCAACCGTACGCGGCATCCCGGAGTAATCGAGCATATTGCGCGACAGATGAAGGAGTCGCTTTCGATGGCATGTTCAATTTTGATGGGGCTGATGCTGTTTATCGTCTGTCCTACCGGATGCAACCTGTTCTTTTGGAGCATTTTTTCAATGCCGCCTTTTGATATGAAGGTGGCCTGCGCACTGTCAAGGATGTCAATCTGCAGTGCTGTGCATGCTCTCGTGTCTTCGGCACGGCTGTAGCGCACTGTGACGAAGACCAGATAGGCCAACGACAGGAACAGAAGCAGAAGACGTATGACATACTTCATGGCGACGGGGTAGGGTAGAAGGGGATAGCGTAGATGGTGGATTCTGGGTCTGGAGGGTTGGGGTTCCTGCCGGACAGGGCGGGCAGGGAATGAATGTCAGCGGTTGAGGAGAATCTCCGTGATTTCGGGGCAGAGGCTGTCGGCATCTCCGGCTCCGAGAACGACGAGCACGTCAAAGTCCTTTGCACGTTGGCGTACAAGGTCGGTAAGTTGCTCTTTCGTGGTCATTGTCTTCGCAATGCCGGGACGCAGGCGGTCGTAGATGAGTTGTGAGGTGACTCCGGGGATGGGGGCCTCCCGTGCGGGATAGATGTCAAGGAGTATCACCTCGTCAAGCAGGCTCAGCGCTTCTGCAAAATCGGGGTAAAAGTCGCGTGTGCGGGTATAAAGATGAGGTTGGAAGACGGCTGTTATACGTCGTCCGTCGAACACCTCGCGGATGCTAAGGATGCTTTGCCGTATTTCTTCGGGATGATGTGCGTAGTCCGAGAGGAAAACGAGTTCGTCGGTACGGATTTTGAAGTCGAATCTGCGGTCCACTCCGCTGTACGATGCCATGGCCTTGCGAATGCTCTCGGCGTCAGCTCCTGCAATCTGTGCCAATGCAATGGCAGCGATGCTGTTGTCGATGTTGATGCTTACGGGTACGCCCAGATCGATGTCTGCGATATTCCCGAACGGCGATACGAGGTCGTAGCATATGCGTCCGCCTCCGATGCGTATGTTTTCGGCATGGAAGTCTCCTTCGTGCCGGCTGTAGTCGTAGCGCCGTACCCCTTCCTGCAACCTTTCCTCTATACGTAGGCCGCGGTGTGCAATGAGTGCTCCTCCCGGTTGTATGAGGCTGGTATAGTGGCTGAAGCTTTCGAGATATGCCTCTTCGGTTCCGTAGATGTCGAGATGGTCGGCATCAGCACTGGTGATGACGGTGGCAAAAGGCCGGAGATGATGGAACGAGCGGTCGAATTCGTCGGCTTCGATGACCACAAAATCACTTTGGGGGTCGAGCAGGTAGTTCGTACCGTAGTTCTTGGTGATTCCCCCTAGGAAGGCATTGCATCCCACCTTGCTTTCCTTCAGTAGATGTGCTGCCATGGCGGATGTGGTGGTCTTGCCGTGCGTTCCGGCAGCGCAAAGTCCGTGCTTTTCGCATGTCAGGCGTCCGAGCACTGCGGCGCGCTTGACGATTTCATGCCCTTGCGCCTTGAACCATGCCAATTCGCGTGAGTCGGCGGGAATAGCCGGGGTGTAGATTACGAGCGTGGTCTGCGGGTCACGGCATTCGTTGGGGATGAGTTCGGGATTGTCTTCATAATGAATGGCGATGCCCTCGCTCTCAAGAGTTTCGGTAAGGGGGGTAGGCGTCTTGTCGTAGCCTGCCACGAAAAGGCCCTGTCGGTTGAAGTAACGTTCCAGGGCACTCATCCCGATGCCACCGGCACCGAGGAAGTAGTATGATGTGATCATTGGGGGTATTCGTGGAATGTGTTTGCCCGTCCCGCCAACGTGCATGCAGCGCGTGATGGAGGTCAACGGTTACGGTAGGATTCGGCCAATGCCACAACCTCTTTTGCAATGTCGTCTGCGGCGTTTGGCTTTCCGAGTTGTTTGACGGCTGCGCTGATGGCATCGAGCCGTGCGCTGTCGCCTACTACCTGTATGGCGGTTTCGATGAGGGTGTCAATGGCATCGGCATCTTTGACGCAGATGGCGGCATCCTTTGCCACAAGGGCTTGTGCGTTCTTTGTCTGGTGGTCTTCTGCCACGTTGGGTGAGGGTACGAGAATCGAAGGCTTTCCGAGCAGGCAGATTTCGCTGATGCTCGATGCTCCGGCTCTGCTCACCACCAGGTCAGCGGCGGCATATGCGCGGCTCATGTCGGCGATGAACTCCGTCACCTTCAGATATGGGGGCTGTCCTGCTATGCGCAGGCGTTCCTGGATTTCCTGGCTATAGTATTTTCCGGTTTGCCAGATGAACTGTACGTCCGGATTCTTGCATATGACGTCAAGATGCTGCAGCACGCTCTCGTTGAGTGTACGTGCTCCCAGGCTACCTCCGATGATGAGAACCGTGCGTTTCGTACGGTCAAGTCCAAGTTCCTCGATGCTGCTTCCGCGGCTGTAGGTGTTGTGGATGAGGTTTTGGCGTACGGGATTTCCGGTGATGACGATGCGGTCTTTCGGGAAGAAACGTTCCATGCCGTCATATGCTACGCATATTTTCCGTGCGTGACGTGCGAGTAGCTTGTTCGTAAGGCCTGCGTAGCTGTTCTGCTCCTGCAGCAGGGTGGGGATTCCCATTTGCTGGCAGACCTGCAGCGTGGGTCCGCTGGCATAGCCTCCGACGCCTACCGCCACCTGTGGGCGGAATTCGCGGATGATGGACCGTGCCTTGCGCCTGGACTGCCAGATTTTGAATATCACCCCCAGGTTTTTCCATAAATGTTTGCGGTCAAAACCTGCTATGGGCAGGCCTTTAATCTGGTATCCTGCAGCGGGAACACGTTGCATTTCCATGCGGTTTTCGGCTCCAATAAACAGAATTTTCGCTTCGGGATGTGCTGACCGTATGGCATTGGCAATGGAGATGGCAGGAAAGATGTGTCCTCCGGTGCCTCCACCGCTTATAATGACTCTTAGTTCGTTCATGATGGTCTCGTGCTGAATGGGTTCGGATGTCAGTTTTACGGCTTTATGAACGTGCCGCTTTTTTCACGACTTCCCGTGCGGGTGTGCGTGGGTGCGTAAGTAGTTGGTTGTGTAGTGAGCAAAATTAAGAATAAATTCCGAACTTTCTGCGCTTTGCCCGAAAAAATGCAGAATATTTTTTTATGCTTCTTTTTTACCCTGTTTTCTTTTCACCCGTTTTTACAATTGAGGTGGGCTGTCAGGTGTAGCATTCGTGCACAGGGTGCCGTTTTCCTGTCAGTGGAGAGGATGCCTCCATCCGCTTCTTTTTCCGTTACATGCAGGGAATCCTTCTTCTGTCGCCTTTGCAATGTCCATGCCATTGCTGCAGCCTTGGCAGAGTGTGTGTAAATCAAGGACGGTATGTTTTTTCCCCACCCCGTCCAGAGGAGGGAAACACATGAATATCGATAAACGCGAAAGCCTTGGTTTCAAGGTCGTCGGACAAGTGTGCAATATTTTTCATCGTCTGTTTTTTGACGTTTCCTGCTGCCCGAGCCGCGTCGTTAACGGGACGAGAATGGCCTCGGAAGCCACCACGCCTTGCCTTGTCCTGAAATATTGCAAAAATGAGGCATTAGACTTTTATGCGCAGTTTCGGCTGTTTTCTGCCGGTTTTCCGCCCGGAAAAGTGGAAACATCGGACTTCTCTACCACAAAGTACGGAGGTTTTGCCCAGAAAGTACGGAGGTTTGTGCCCAAGAAGTCCGATGTTTTCGTCCCGGTACTCTGCATTTTTCATGTTTTTCTCGGCGTTTTTTTTTATTTTTTGCCGCAATATTCGAAGTGTTCTGCTGATGTTAATTTTTATATACATTGTCAAATTGATAGCCTTAGATGGCAAAACGCATAAAATTCGGCCATAATCCGCTCTAGAAGGGACACGATGCCTTGTCAAAATTTTTGAAGGTTCACGGGCTTTTTTGCAGGTGATTGAAAGGGTGGAAATGGGCAATTTCAGAGAGAGTGTGCAATTTTTCGGCTCAGTGTCTGCGCCGCGTCACGGACTCTCACCGCTGAGCCAATACTCCTAAAAAAATCAGACTTCTCTTGGGGCAAAGTTCCGATGTTTTATATCAAAAATACGGATGTTTGCCTCAAGAGAAGTCCGATGTATCTGTGTGCCGGAAAGATGGTAGTGGGGCCATGCCTTGCTTTTCCGTGCGGAAATGTGCAGTGGAGAAGAACGAAAAGCCTGTAACTTCCCTCTCCCCGAAGCCCAGCTTCTTTTACTTCACAATAATCAGGAAGTATTTCTTCTTTCCCTGCTGTGCCAGGATGTATTTGCCGTCGAGAAGGTCGGTATCGGTAATCTCGCGGTCGAACTGTGCCAGTTTCTCCTTGTTGATGCTCACGCCTCCGCCTTGTGTGAGCTTGCGCATCTCGCCTTTCGATGCAAAACATTTGGTGTGCTCTGCCAGCAGGTCAACGGCCTTCTGTCCGATGGCCTGTTCGCGTGACACTTCGAAATGGGGTACGCCGGCGAAGACATCAAGGAGCGTCTGTTCGTCAAGTTTCAGCAGACTTTCCTTGGTGGCCTTTCCGAAGAGAATGTTGGTGGCCTCGAGAGCGGTCTCGTAGTCGGCACGTCCGTGGACAAGGGTCGTCACTTCTTCGCCCAGTCGCTTCTGGAGCACTCGGCGAGCGGGGTCTTGATGTAGCGTTCGGCCTCGTCATCGCCCACGTTGAGCCAGAACTGGTAGAACTGGTAGGGGCTTGTACGCTGACGGTCGAGCCATACATTGCCCTGTTCGGTCTTTCCGAACTTCTTGCCGTCAGCCTTGGTGATGAGTGGGCATGTGAGCGCGTAGGCTTCGTTTTCCGAACCCAGTTTGCGGCGGATGAGTTCAGTGCCGGTGGTGATGTTTCCCCACTGGTCGCTGCCTCCCATCTGCAGGCGGCAGTTTTTGGTCTGATACAGATGCAGGAAGTCGTAGCCCTGGAGCAGCTGGTAGGTGAATTCGGTGAACGACATGCCGTCGCTGCACTCGCCGTTGAGGCGCCGCTTGACGGAGTCCTTGGCCATCATGTAGTTGACCGTGATGCATTTACCGATTTCGCGTGCGAAGTCAAGGAAGGTGTAGTCCTTCATCCAGTCGTAGTTGTTCACCAGTTCTGCCGCATTGGGGGCATCGCTTTCGAAGTCGAGGAAGCGGCTGAGCTGTTCCTTGATGCATGCCACGTTGTGGCGCAGCGTCTCCTCGTTGAGCAGGTTGCGCTCCTGGCTCTTTCCCGAGGGGTCGCCAATCATTCCTGTAGCGCCTCCAACCAGTGCCAGGGGTTTGTGTCCTGCACGCTGCAGGTGGCGAAGCATCATCACGCCACAGAGGTGGCCGATATGGAGAGAATCGGCGGTAGGGTCAATGCCCACATAGGCCGTTACCATGCCTTTGTCAAAGAGTTCTTCTGTTCCGGGCATCATTTGGTGGAGCATACCGCGCCATTTCAATTCTTCTACAAAATTCATATTCTTGTCTTTTTTTGCTGTAATCGGGGGATGTTTTGCCAAAAAATGTTTATTTGTGGCTGCAAATGTACGTATTTTTCCTTTATACTCAACACCTTATCTTGGAAATTGTGTACATTTGCCCAAAGCTTTACCCGCATCTGTTGCCTCGAAGTGACCAATCTTTTCCAGCTTCCACATTTGCGGGCCAGAGGCTTCGTGTTTATGTTCACTTAAATCTTCTGCATTATGTCATTAACCGTCATCATCGCCATTGTGGTCGTTCTGCTTGTCCTGCTTTGGCTCGTTGCGTCATACAACACATTGGTGCGCCTCCGTGTGTCGCGCGAGAATGCCTTTGCCAATATCGACATCCAACTCAAACAGCGTTACGACCTTATCCCCCAGCTTGTGGCTACCGTCAAGGGATATGCCACCCACGAACGCGAGTTGCTGGAGCGTGTCACCCAAGCTCGCACTGCGGCAATGGGTGCCACCACGACCAACGAGAAGATTGTGGCCGACAATGCCCTTTCCAGTGCTTTGGCAGGGTTGCGTGTGAGCCTTGAGGCCTATCCCGACCTGAAGGCCAATCAGAACTTCCTGCAGCTCCAGGAGGAAATTGCAGACATCGAAAACAAGTTGGCGGCAGCACGCAGATTCTTCAATTCCACAACCCGCGAGCTGAACGTCACCGTACAGAGTTTCCCCACGAATCTCATTGCCGGCGTTTTCGGTTTCAAGACCGAACCGATGTTCGAAATCCGCGCCAGCGAACGTGCGCAGCACGAAAAGACGCCTGAAATCAAGTTCTGAAGCAGCGAGAGCAGAGGCAAAACTTGTTTTGACTATGCCGAGTCGCGAGAGCACAAGGCGCAGCCAAGTCTGAAGCAGCGAGAGCAGAGGCAAAACTTGTTTTGACTATGCCGAGTCGCGAGAGCACAAGGCGCAGCCAAGTTCTGACCTGTATATTATGAAGGTAGTTCGGATTGTTTTTCGTTCAAATCCTTTCTGCCGTAGTACGGAAGCCGTTTTATTGTCATGCAATACGTAGGTATACATACCCAGCAGGTGCGGAACAACCTCCGTTCCGTGATGTTGCTCTTTTGTTTCCCACTCATCATACTGCTGTTGGTGTGGGTCTTCTTCCTTATCATCGCCCATTTGGGGCAAGACCCTTATTATCCGGTCGACGTTGTGGCGCTGGCTACTGCTGAAACGCTCCACACCCTGCCATGGGTAGCCGGTGTCGTAGGCATATGGTTCCTTATTGCCTACTTCACCAACACCGCCATGGTGCGGTCTGCCACGGGAGCCCGTCCGCTTGAACGCCGTGAGAATCCGCGTGTCTACAACATCGTGGAGAACCTTTGCATAGCCGGAGGCATGCCGATGCCGAAGGTCAACGTTATTGATACCCCCATGCTCAACGCCTTTGCTTCGGGAATCGATGACAGCAGTTATACGGTGACGGTCACCACTGGCATCTGCCAGTGTCTGGACGACGAGGAACTGGCGGGTGTCATCGCCCACGAACTTACGCACATCCGTAACCGCGACACGCGCCTGCTCATCATCAGCATTGTATTTGTCGGCATCATGTCAGCACTTGTGGGCATTGCTTTCAGGATGCTTTGGAACGGGATGATATTCGGGACCGGGGGACGTCGTAGCAATGATAGGGAAGGAAACGGCGGCGTTGCCGTCATTGTCATGTTTGCAGTGGCAGCTGTTCTTGCTGCCTTGGGCTATTTCTTCACCCTCCTTACGCGTTTCGCCATTTCCCGTAAGCGCGAGTATATGGCCGATGCCGGAGGTGCCGAACTGTGCGGCAACCCGTTGGCGTTGGCCTCGGCATTGCGCAAGATCAGTGCCGCCCCCATGCCGGCAGCTTCCGGACGCGAGGATGTGGCACAGCTTTTCATCGTCCATGCCTCGCTCAGGGGCGAGGGTCTTGCCGGACTTTTCAGTGAGATGTTTGCCACACATCCCTCTACCGAAAGCCGTATCCGTTATCTCGAGCAATTCTGAACTTCGTCATCTCCCCGACGGTTCTGCCAAAATACTATTTGTGCCGCCACGGTAAGGAAACTCCTTTCTGTGGCGGCATATTTTCGTTTGTGCTTTCGTCGTATGGTTGGGAATCTGATGGGTTTTGCTATGATTGTTGACCGAAAACAGATATCTTCTGTTTGCTTGGGAAATCGAGGTTCTATCGTATTTCTCTTATCAGCATTCCTGGTACGAAGTCAGAGCCTGAAACCTTTTCAAAAGTTGTGTATTGCAAATCTGAGTTTTCAGAACCATCGTCAGTGGCCATGAAACGGTTGTCCCATATTTTACCGGCTTTTGGCCTTATTATCCCAACCCTTTTATATTCTGTACGTCCATTTTCATTAATTGTTTTTTCGAGTACCTCGTATTTCGAGTCTTCGTCAACACCTTCTTTTAATCCAATATAAATTGAATCTTGACCTGTTTTACCACCAGGTACTACTGAAACTACTTTTGACATACCATACTTTTCAAGTTGAAATTTCAAATAATCAATCCAAGGTTCAATACATACAACATATATTTCATCAATTTCTGGATGATTTTGAAAATATTCAAGTGTGTAAATGATAATTGGCTTTCCTCCTACTTCTAAAAATTGCTTTGGAACATCTTTAACTCCCATACGAGTTCCTGTTCCACCTGCAAATATAACCGCTACGTTTTTCATATAAAAAAACCTCCTAACCTTATAATAGCATATATAATATTAAAAATCTACTTAATTAATTTATTCATCTTATCTACAACTTTTTTAGATGCATCACCTTTTTCATAACAATTTACTTTTCTTAAAAAACTGTTTACATCTTTTAAATACTTTTTATCATCAAAATTAATAATCTTATTATATAATTCATCATTATTTTTACATATTG
>SFJN01000247.1 GCA_004555055.1 Bacteroidales bacterium
CAAGCACTTACATAGCCCGCTATGTGCATACTTGAAAAACAAAAATCTACTGTACGATAGGCAAAAAATCGCCTCAAGCTAATTTATAGAACACCCCTTTATAAAGCCCCCTCAAGGGGGATCGCAAACACACAGACAGGGTGTGTGGCCAACGATGTGCCACACACCCTGTCTCTTTATTGGGGGATTCTGCCTTCGTCCACTGCGCCCGGCACAGTCCGAACTAATGGGCTTGTTCCTCCCTTACTGCGCTGTTGAGTCCTCTTCCCCCTCCAACTCCGGTAATTCCGCCAGCAGGGCACTCATACGGTGACTCACCGTCGAGCGCGACCGTCCGAGGATTTTCGCCGTCTCGCTCTGGTTCAGTCCTAAGGCACGTAGGTAGAGCATCAGCCGGTCCACATCCTTCAAATCCGGAATGGTGGCCTTCAGTTTTGCCACAAATTCTGGATTTTCCAGAGCAAAGGTCTCTACCACTTCCTGGAGCATTTCTACCGGCGCCTGCGCTTCCCCGTCCGATTTCCGGGCCAACTGATGGAGCCTAACACGCAGTTGTTCGCGGTTAATCCGCTTGTGGAGTTTCTGATGGTGCAAGAGGTCCTCATGCAACCTTTTCGTATCGTCCGCCCAGCTTTTCCGCGCTCTCCGGAAACGCTTGAACAGAACCACTCCGGCAATGCTGCACCCAACAAGCAAAAGCAACGCAATGTTCAGTTTCCTCTCAGCGTTGAAGCGCGCCTGCGCCATCTGCAGTTCCTTCTGCTTGTCCCGTTCATAGACGTATTGGTTGTAGGCGTTTGCCGCCTGCTGGTATTGCAGTTCGTCGGCGAATATGGCATACATCGAGTCCCGCTCCAGGGAATACCTCAAGGCCATCAGCAGGTTGCCGACTTTGTAATGAAGATGGAAAAGTTTGACCGCCTCGCCCATGCGCCGTTCGAGCACGGTGTCCTTCCTGTAGGCCATTTCCAGATATTTGATGGCGGAATCGGTATTGACGCGTTCGAAATAATAGGATTTCCCCGAGAGGGCGAGGTCCGGAAGGACATCGTTCCCGAAATGGCGCAGCCTCTCGTAGCAGTCCTCCACCAGTGCATCGTTCTTCATTTTTGATCCCTGCACCAGCGCCGAACCATAGACAAGGAGCATCTCCGCCGTGTCGACAGGTTGCAGCCGGTCCACCGCCCGGCACGCGGCTCTCATGTAATATACTGCCGAGTCGTACTGGTTGTCATGCATGAAGCGTGAGCCCAGTTCCTGGAGGCTGTAATAGTCCCTGTCGCCATAGAGCCGGCTTTTCTTACGGGCAATCTCCAACGCCAGCTTGGTGTTTCTCTGGTTATTGACCAACCATGCAAGTTGCCCATAGACGCGCGAAAGCAGTTTCCTGGAAGTGGCTTCAGGGTGCTCCTCACCGATAATCATGGCCTGGGTGTAGCACTCGATGGCCTTCGGCCCATCGTGCTTGTCGCGGTATGTCCCGCCCAGCTGGTAATAGGCCTCCATCTGTTCTGCCGGCGTACCTTTTTCCTTATAATATGCTACCACAGCCTTCATCGTGCTGTCGTTCTTATGCTCCACATACAGTTTGTCCTCCGCCTTGTTCTTCAGGAGCGCCATCTTCATGCGTTCCGCCTCCGAAGCCGCACCCGTGGCCAAAGGTTCTGTCTTCAACATCTCAAGCGCCTTTTCCGGCAGGGAATCTACAATCGACTCCACCTCGAGGATTTCGGGGCGGATACTGCGGTCTTCCCTACATGCCGGAAGACCATATAAAATAATAAACAGCAGAAAAATGAGTGTGGTCTGTGATTTCATGCCTTTCTGTTTGGGTCCACAAATTTATATAAATTCCGTGACATTCCAAACCCGATGACGTGGAAATATGCACATACCCATCCTTTTCTTCCGAAAAATGTGCCTTGCATACGGAAAGCAGAAAGGTATGGACCGCCGGAAACGCACGGAACTCCGTCGGAGACACCCACGGCAACAATCGATGAAACACCACAGAAATCGGGATTTGGGGCTGAAAAACTTGTATTTTGGACGGTTTTGTAACACGTTGATTATCAGCCATCGCAACAAAATTGCACACTTTGCCCCTCACTTTTTTTCAGACCCCAACAAAATCGAACATAAAAAATTGGGAAGTTCAGCCAGGGTGTCACTATATTTGCGGCACAAAAACCGACGAACCATGAAACAACTAAAAATTTATATCACCTTTTAACGACGAAGAACGATGAAACATCTACTTTCTTTATTTGCAGTGGTTCTGTTTTCCATGCAAGCCACGGCACAGGAAACAATCAAGGACGGTATGGTGTGGAACACGCGGGTTTTCGGCACTCATGAGCCGAATCCGACCGAGGTTATCTACACCACCGTTGTCCGCGGTGACACGCTCATAAACGAAACGCCCGCGCTGAAGGTATACAACTCGGTGGATGACGGTCCGGAAATGCTGGAGGCTGTCATCAGACTTGAAGGCGAGAAAGTATTGTTCTGGCACCATGGTACTAGCCAGTGGCTGCTGGCCTACGATTTCGGGCTGAAGGAGGGCGAAGGCTGCCTTGTGGGCAATATCAGAGGCTCGCTGCAAGGGAACAACGGCCTGGGCATGACCTACATCAAATGTGTCAAGGAGTCGGTGCTCGAAGCATATGACGAAAAGGGGGAAAGGTTCGAGTTTCCCGCATTGTATGTGGAGGAATACGACACGGAAAAATGCGAGGTACGGTATGGGGAAGGA
>SFJN01000047.1 GCA_004555055.1 Bacteroidales bacterium
GTGGGCAGCTATACCCACTATATTGAGAAAGAGACCTCCGAGGGGAACATCGACTGTGTGGTGGAATGCCCCGACTACATCTACGTCATGGAGTTCAAGATGGACCGTTCCGGCAAGGAAGCCCTGGCGCAGATCCATACAAAAGGTTATTACAAGCCCTATCTTTCCGATGCCCGCCCCGTCATACTTGTGGGCATCAACTTCTCCTCCGCGACTGGTACCATCGAGGATTACGAAATCAGCCTTTGCGAAAAGGCATAGCTTTGAAACCAAATGCGGGCAGTCTGAGGAGCCCTGAAAAGAATCTCCAGGCCTGTTCCTCTTCCAAAAAATGTTGCCCTTCCAATAATATGCTGTCCGGCAGAACAGGACAGTGCCGCCAAATACCATAAATTCTTCAAAACGTGAATCAGAAACATCTGCATATTGCCATTGCCGCTGCCGTAAAAGCCGGCGAGGCCATTATGGAAATCTACGAAAGTCCGCAAGCCGAATGGCAGGTGGAACAGAAGTCGGACCACAGTCCTTTGACGCTGGCCGACCGTCGCAGCCATGAAGTCATAGCCGCAGCCCTTGAAGACACCGGCATACCTGTCCTCAGCGAAGAAGGTCGCCACATGCCTTATGAGGAGCGTCGGCAGTGGGATACCCTTTGGGTGGTAGACCCCCTTGATGGCACCAAGGAATTCATCAAGCGTAACGGAGAGTTCACCGTCAACATAGCCCTTGTCCGCAACGGTGAGCCGGTGGCAGGCATCATTTTTGTGCCAGTCAGCCGTGTGCTTTATTGCGGTGTGGTTGGAGAAAGTGCTTTCCGTGCCGTCATTCCGTCGGGATGTGCTGATGTGGCAGAAGTAGAAAAGGAGGAAATCCACGCGGGAAAGCTGGCGAAGACCACCGTTGTGGCAAGCCGTTCGCATATGAATGCCGATACTGAAGCCTTTATAGAAGCCCTGCGGGCCGAAGGAAATGCAGAGATAGAGGTGGTAAGTGCCGGAAGCAGTCTCAAGTTCTGTCTTGTGGCAGAAGGCAAGGCCGACTATTATCCCCGTTATGCTCCCACCATGGAGTGGGATACTGCCGCCGGGCATGCCATCTGTCTGGCAGCAGGTGCCAGTGTTGCGCAGCCCGACGGTGCTCCGTTGCGATACAACCGCCAGGACCTGTTGAACCCATATTTCCTGGTGAAGGCCTGCAGATAACGGCCATACAAGCAAATAAAATAGGGCTGATGACTGCGGGATAATCCTGCAATGTTGCACCTGTTCCATGTACCCATTCCCAATCCAAGACTTCCATGTCAGGATACGCAATATTTACAACCATCGTTGTCCTTGTGCTCCTTGTGGCATTGATGAAGGAAAAGATGCGTCCGGGACTCATTCTGTTTTCCGGTGCGGTCATCTTCATGTGCGTCGGCATTATCAATCCCAAAGAGTTGCTTGAAGGTTTCAGCAACAAGGGAATGATAACCGTGGCGTTGCTGTTTTTGGTCAGCGAAGGAGTACGTCGTAGCGGACTGCTGGAGCAGTTGCTCGGGCGATTGCTTCCCAAGGGCGATGCCACTATCCGCAAGGTTCAGGTGCGGATGCTCCCCATTGTGGCAGTGCTTTCGGCATTCTTGAACAACACTCCCATGGTGGTTATCTTCGGTCCCATGGTGAAGCGTTGGGCAGAACGTCACCGCCAATCGCCGACGAAGTACCTGATTCCTCTGAGTTTCGCCACAATTCTCGGTGGTATGTGTACCCTTATCGGAACCTCCACCAACCTTGTAGTCCATGGTATGGCCCTCGAAGAGTCGCTGACGAATCCTGCCGTTCGCGGACTGACGATGTTCGAAATCGGACAGGTGGGCGTATTCATTGCCATTGCCGGACTGATATACATCTTCATCGCCACGCGCTGGCTCCTGCCAGAGAGCAGGGAACCGGAAAATGCCGCGCAGTCACTCAGTGCCGAAAGTGGCGGACGGTATTACAGGATAGACCTTGTGCTCGGAGCCCGATTCCCCGCCATCGGGAGGAAAATCCGCGATTTCAACTTCCAGCAGAAGTACGGTGCTTCGGTATTGGAGCTGCACCGTGGCGGTGAGCGCTATATCATCCACGACTTGAGGAAGGAGTGCTACCAGGAAGGTGACCGCCTTGTCATTCTCGGCGACGACGATTTCATGAAGAACTGGGGCGATTCCTCTTTCTTTCTGATGGTAGATGCCGCGCGTCCGCAGAAGGAGCACGACCTGGGCCGCATGAAACGTTGGTTTACCATCATCCTGCTCTTCCTGATGATTTTCGGTGCTGCCATCGGCGAGCTTCCCGTTACCCGTGAATGGGCACAGGAGCATTTTGGAATGAAATTCGATATGTTCTTCTGGGTATGCGTCGTAACCGTCATCATGGCATGGCTCAACATCTTCAATGCCCGTAAATACACGAAATATTTTTCGTGGGACGTCCTCATCACCATTGCCATGGCCTTTGCCATCTCCAAGGCGATGCAGAACTCAGGAATGGCAGATGCCATTGCTGCATGGGCTGTGGATATGAGTCGGGGGAACAGTCCTTACCTGTTGCTGGCACTGGTGTTTGTGCTTTGTAGCACCTTCACCGAGTTGATGACGAACAATGCCGCCGCTGCCCTTATCTTCCCCATCTCGTTGAGTGTGGCGGAACATCTCGGTGTCAGTCCCATGCCCTTCATTGTCGTCATATGCATTGCCGCCTCATGCAGTTTCTGCACTCCCATCGGATACCAGACCAACCTGATTGTGCAGGGTCTGGGAGGCTACCGCTTTGGTGACTTTGTGAAGATTGGTCTGCCGCTTAATATCCTTTGCCTTATCCTCAGTGTATGGCTGGTGCCCATTTTCTGGCCTTTCTGAGTGAGGGACGTTTCAGGACTTTGGGTAACCCATGTCCTCCTTCAGTAAACATTTCTATCAGAAACAAAAATACAATTGTTAAATTAAAAAAAGAAAAGCATGAATCTACGTTACACCATTCTTGCTGCTTCTGTAGCCTGTGCGCTGCAGTCGTCGGCACAGAGCGTGCCTACGCATGAGATGTATGTCGATTTCGGTTATGTGGGCCTTGAAAAGATGATGAATGTCTTGCCCACATGGGAACCCGGCAAGGCTTCCGGCATGGCCAGTGACAAGGGCGATGCCTACACCGATGACAACTTCTTCATCTCCCGCGTGCCGCTCAAGGACCGATTCTCCCGCCCCTCACAGCAGGCCAACAAGGACCTCGTGGCAGGTGAGAATGCCAAGAACCTCTGCTGGTGGGCTCCTATCGGTGAACTCACCAAGAAGTGGGGACCTTTGCCCCGTTGGAACTTCGACGGTGACAACTTCAACATGTGGCAGTACATCAACATCCATGGCAACTGGTCGAATTCCTGGTGGCGTGTCCCCGGAAGTTTCAACGATGTGGCCCACAAGAACGGTGTACGTACCGGCTGTCTCCTCTTCATCGACTGGGGGGCTTCGGTAACCAATACCGAAGGCAACATCGGAAAGTATCTTTTCCAACTCTCCTCGAAGAGTGGCGGCAAATATAAATATGCCGAGAAATTTGTAGAATATCTCCGTTATTACGGCATCGACGGCATCGGTTTCAACCCCGAAGGCACATGGCAGGGTACGTTGCAGACGCAGGTAAAGGGTTTCCTTGCCGAGTGTCACCGTGTTGCTGAAGAAAAAGGCTGGCCCTTCCATGTGGACTGGTATGCATTTGTCAACAACAGTGGCCGTCTGACCGACAGCGGCTGCGCACTGACATCCGATTGCGACACCTGGTTCATGGAGAAGGATTCCGGCACTCCCGTTACCGATGTCTATATGCTCAACTATAATTGGAGCGAAAGCGGACTGGCAACCTCTGTAGAAACTGCACGGGCCGCAGGCGGTAACACCTTTGACGTCTATGCCGGTTTCGACCAGCAGGGCCGTGGTTACGGACGTTATGGCAACGCCGGATGGAAGACGCTGATGAAGTATCCTGTCAGCATCTGCGTATGGGGTGCCCACGACCGCAGCCAGCTCTATACCTCCAGTACCGAAGGGGGAACCTCCGACAAGGCCATCCAAAGCGAATACCAGACGAAGCAGGAACTCCTCTTCACCGGTGGTACACGCAATGTCCTTGACCGTCCGGAAATCACCGACGAGAATGTCATTGCAAGTTATTCCTCGCTCAAGAAGTGGCACGGCTACAGTTCGGCAGTCATCGAGCAGAGTACCCTTGACGAACTTCCCTTCGTCACCCGCTTCAACCTTGGAAACGGTGCGATGCTGAACAACGAAGGCGTCACTACCAATCCCCACAAGTGGTACAACCTCGGTATGCAGGACCTGCTGCCCACGTGGCGTTGGTGGGTAGACAACGGCGATGGCAAGACCCCTGCTGCCGATGCCATCCAACTCGACTTCACCTTCGACGATGCCTGGTTTGGAGGTTCTTGTCTGAATGTCCACGGAGCCACCTCGCGTTCCGATGTCCGCCTCTTCGAAACCAAGTGGAGCGTTTCGTCTACCGACGACACCTTCAGCCTCGTTTACAAGCCTGCCACCGAAGAGGGTACCATGCAGCTGATGGTAAGTTGCGAAGGCAGCGAAAACACCTTCAAGTATGTTGACCTTGCACCTGTCAGCGGTGTCCTTGCCGGCAAGTGGAACACTGTGAACCTGAAGGCTTCAGAACTCGGTCTGGCAGCTGGCGATGTGGTGGCCTGTGTAGGACTTTCCTTCACCAACACCCCTGCGAACTACAGCACCCTCCTCGGCGAGATGAGCTATGTCCCCGCCAACTTCAACGAGGTACCCGTAAAGCCCGTCATCACCCATACCGAGGTGATGAAGCGCTACTATAACCGTACCGACTTCAAGGTGGTCTTCGATCTTCCCTTCTCCGGCACCCGCCCGGCAGAGTACGAAGGCCGTCCCATCTATAACGAGGAAGTCGGAGCCTGGTATTACGAAATCTGGCTCCGCCAGGGCGATGTGGAGACCCTCGTGGCCACCACCACCTCGTGGGCACACTACGTAGTGGAAGCTCCCCTCTCCGGAAGTGAGGATACCTATCAGATTGGTGTCCGCACGGTAGGTCGCGACGGAAAGACCAAGAGCGACATCGCATGGAGCGAGGAACTCGAGAGTCCCCTCTCCGTCATTGACGACATCACCCTCGACAAGCCCGTCATCAAGCCCAACGAAACCTTCACAATCGGTTTCGAAGACCCCAACCATCAGGCTGCCGACATCCGCATCCTCGACAATATGAGCGGCAAGGAGATGGCCAGCGTGAAGCAAGCCCTTACCCTTACCACCTCACTCCCCGAAACCGGAAGCTACGATGTGGAAGTTACCACCGCCAACGGCGTCGACATGCACCGCGACATGATTCTCATCTCCAAGGAAGAGACCGGCCGTATGCCCGAAGTGAAGAGCGTCACCGCAGCCACCGACAAGGTGAAGGCCGGCGAGGCAGCCGAGTTCCGCGCCGAAGTTTCCAAGGGTGACACTTACAACGGCAAGGAGTGCTCCGTCAGTCGTTCGCTCTATATGTCCAGCCCCTACCAGTTCACCGTCGGTGGCGATGTGCTCGGTTCCAACGAATACCAGCAGGTTTCCTATGCGCTGTGGTTCAAGGTTCAGGAATTCAGCCACCAGAGCCTCGGTACGTTGCTTATGACCAAGGTGAACCGCAACTATGGCGGAACCTGGACAGAAAGCGTATGGGGCGAGATGTGGACCGCTATCCGTCCTGCCGGTTACGCCAAGAACAACAACATCAAGCGCGACAATGCCGACAACGAACTGTCCGTCAGCATTCATGGTCCTAGGGCAGGAACCTACAACTACGAGCACAATAATGATGTCGACCTTCTGACTGACGGCTATTCCCTCCGTCCCAACACTTGGTATCATGCCTGCGTAGTCTGCAACGGCCGTAACATCACCCTCTATCTCAACGGCAAGTCTGTCGCTACAGCCATTAGCCGTGGCGCCGATCCCCGCTATTGGAATGGCGCACCCTTCTACGTCGGCGGTTCGATGACGAACCTCGCCTCCTTCACCGGATGGATTGACGAAGTCCAGATCTGGAACAAGGCCCTTACCGGCGACGAGGTACGCGAAGCCATGAACGGCTATGCCGCAGGCCAGGTACCTGATGCCCTCCGTGGATACTTCACCTTCGAGGAGCAGCAGACCGATGACGAAGGCTACATCTACTTCCCCAATATGGGTAAGCAGACCGCTGTTGCCGGAGGTTACATGACATCGCGCCGTGAAGAGAACAGCAAGGTCGTAGACGACAAGCAGAACCAGCTGACCACCGCCCTCGGAACACCTGCCCTCACCGGCTCCTTCCCCGTTATTTACAACGGTACAGCATGGACCGGAGACTTCCTTGTACAGTCCAGCGCCGACGACCGTGCCTCGCTCATCTTCCGCGACTTCGGCAAGGGACTTCCCGTCACCGTCACCGCCACCAACAGCTGGGGCTCTGCCACCAAGGTGCTCCCTGTAGATGTGGAGGAAGGTGCTGTCGGAATCCTCAACACTGAGACCGAAGCTTCGCAGCAGCCCGCTGTCACCTACGACCTCTACGGACGTCGTGTGCAGCAGACCCGCAGCGGACTCTATATTGTCAACGGCAAGAAGGTTTTCGGTAAGTGAGAGCAGAGCCAAGCTTGCTTGAGCTATGCCGAGCGTAGAAAACCAAGGTAAAATCCAAGGTTTTCGGTAAGTGAGAGCAGAGCCAAGTTTGCTTGAGCTATGCCGAGCGTAGAAAACCAAGGTGAAATCCAAGGTTTTCGGTAAGTGAGAGCAGAGCCAAGTTTGCTTGAGCTATGCCGAGCGTAGAAAACCAAGGTGAAACCAAGGTTATCCGTTAACCTCCCCCCGTCTGCAAGCAGCATAAAACCTGCATGACAGAACTAAATCTCCCCCGCCGTCGGTGAAATCCGATGACGGGGGATTGATTTTTGCGGTTATAGCATGTCGGAAATGCAGGCTTTGTACCGTAGTGCTTGTCCGTTCCGTGATTTTTGTATAGATTTGCAGAGGACGAAAGATGCAGAATAGAAGAGCAATCCATTCCGAAACATACTAATTTTATCATCACCAATAAGACCGCCTATGAAACTTTCTACCATATTGTCAATCCTGGCGTTGGCAGGTTCTGCCCTTGCTTCTCATGCGCAGACCTCGCCAAAAGTGATGCCGAAGTCGGTCTCCCCGAAACCGGAAGTGCTTCGTCGTGTCCCCTTGGCTCCCAGCTCACGCTTGCTTGCGTTGGGGCGTCCGGGACTTTCGTTCAATGTCTATAGGGAAATCCTTGACCGTCGTTTGGGCAGAGCGCAGCAGTGCATGGCTCGTGTCGACGGCAATCCCAGTCCGGTGCTTCGCCGTCAGTCGCCCGCCAGCCGTCTTGTCGAGGAGGAATTGCCCACGTTGCTCTATGAAGACTTTGAAGCGTGGGACGGAGAAACTTCCGCCTGGTTGCCTGACGGTTGGAGCAAGCAGTGCACAAATGACGAGCAGGCCGCGATGGAAGATGGTCGGTTTACATGGCATGTGGATGCGAAACGTCCCCAACAGACCATTCCCAATGCCATTGAAGGCTCGAAGTTTGCCATTGTCTATTATGCCAACACCACCGACGAGAACGGCAAGAAGGTGGACCTTGCGCAGGACGAATGGCTCATTTCGCCTGCCGTACGGTTGGGCGAAGACGCCCGCCTGGACTTCTATCTCGGATATTCGCCGCTTTTCCTTTTCGATCTGAATAACGAGAACGTCAACTGGGGAGCCATGGATTTCGTCAATCGCAAGCCCTCTACCACCCTTAAGGTCATGCTCCGTGCCGATGGCGGCGAGTGGCAGGAGATTTACGATGTCTACAATGAGTGGGCGGAAGAGTCGTTCTCCACGCTCTTCAATTCCTGTTTCGACAGCAATTACCATCCTGTGGCACTCTCTTTGGCCGACTATGCCGGTAAGGAAGTGCAGGTAGCCTTCCGTTTTGTCGGAAAATTCGGCAACACCATGGAGATTGATGCCGTGCGCATCAGCGGCAAAGCCGAGGATGTGGCCGTACGTTCCCTGGTGGGAGAAGCCCGAGCCTCGGTGACTTTGCACGACGGCCACATCATTGTCAGTGGCTATGAGGGCAGTGTAAGGGTCTATGATGCCGCAGGCCGCAGGCTTTCCGAGACGCAGAGTCAGGGAAGGGCGGTGGTTCCTACCCAAGGATTCCCTGACGGAGTGTGGATGGTCAGCCTCGATGACGGCCGTACCTTCAAACTTGTGAAGGGCAGTAAGTAAGCCAGACTGTCTTTCATATTAGCCATAACAAAGGCCTAAACCATAATAAAAGCCGCTTTTCGGATGAGTTGTCCGGAAAGCGGCTTTTGCTATGGGGGTGCAGGCGGCACGCAACACAAGGTGCAGGACTGCAGTGCAGAAGCGTTGTACGAAAGCATTGGCGGAGTCGGTTATTCCACAATGACCTTTCGGCTGCTGCCGTCGCTCATATGCAGGATGTTCACACCCGGCATAGGACGGCTGAGGCGTCGGCCGTCGAGGGTGTACCGTGCGGTTTCGTAAGCCTCGTTGTCGGCGTTGATGTCTGCGATGCCATCGCTGGGCTTCTGCACCTTCACGCGTACGGCATTCGAGACGGTTCCGTCGGGGTTGAGGGCAATGACTGCAGCGTAGAGGTCGTATCCGGCATTGCGTATGGCGTTGAGGAGATCCTCACCGATGGGGATACGCAGTGTGGCATTGGCAGTGCCCGTTTCGTCCTCGCCCAGAGTGAGGCTGCCACCGGTGGGAGAGCCGTACTTGTAGGTGGCGGCAATGGCGACATCGTTGTAGATGGGCTTGCAGGATGAACTGCCGAAGATGGAGCCGCTGATGTATTGGAAGAGAGGGTCCTCTTCGGTGATGTTCAGCTGGTCAGCGGTATACATGGAATAATAGTTGTGCTGGATGAATTTCGGACCCGTCAGTCCGTCAGCAAGCAGGATGAAGTCGAGGTTGTACGTTCCCTCTACCAAAGCCTGTACTGTGGCATTCACCTTTACGCGGGTGAAATCCTCGGTAAGTGTGGCGTCTGCGTTCACCTCTACCAATGGCGGAACAAGCATGCAGGCTTCGATGTCGTCGATGATTCCCGTTTGCTTGGTACCGTAGTAGGGGTCTGCCTGTTTGCCGTTGCGGTCGAGGAAGCAGCTCGGTGCGCCCGCCCATCCGAGGTCGGGATATGCCGTCGGTGTCATGGGGTCAGTACCGTTGCCGTAGAGATGGTAGGCAATGCCCACGAAACGGTCGCCGTATTTGGCGCGGCACTTTTCCATACCTGCCATTCCGCGGGTGCAGAATCCGCAACCCGTACCGGTGAATTCCTCCATCACCACGTTGCGGGGAATGAGGCGTTTGAGGTTGTTGTAGGAGCAGGTGGTGGAAATGTTGGCGGAGTTCTCCACGCCGTTGACCTTGGTGACGGTAAGTACGACGTCGTATGTTCCGCTTTCGGCAGGGGTGGTGAAGGTGACAGGTATGGTGGCCGTGTAGTTGAATCCTGCCTTGATGTTCACGTTGGCATGGTATTCCACGGGTTCACCTCCAGCCACCGACAGGGTGTAGTCGATATTCTGTACGGCCTTTGCGGAGTTCGATTCCAAGGTAAGGTTAAAGGTGGCGGACGATGCCTTCTGGGTGTAGCCGCTACCAGGATTGAAGACCACGTTGTAGTCCGGCATATCAAGGTCGCTGAGGCAGAGTTTCATGATGAGTGCGCCGTATTCCATGCCTTTGTCCACGACGCTTTGTCCGCTGATGACGTACATTCCGCCCTCTACCTTCGTGCGCGAGTCGAAGTAGATGGGGAACTTTGCCGCATCGGTGAATCCTTCGGTGGTGACGGCATAGCTGACGACGATGTCGTCTTCGAGCAGGAAGGGGGTGTCGAACACGACGTCGTTATAGGATGCTCCCACGAGTTTGCTGACGTCCACGGTCTGTGAGGCCAGCAGCCGCTTGACGTCGCTGCTGTAGATATTGACCTTGCAGGCGGTGATGACCTTTTCGTCGTAGATGGGTATGCGTACTCCGGCAATCTTTGCCCCCTTCAGCACATTGTTCATGGTGACGAGGTATCCGGCTTCGCTGGTGCCTTGCGATCCTAGTCCGGAAATCTGCACGTCGCCGTCGCCGTAGAAATTGTCGCGTGTGAAGAATCCCCATTCCACGGTGTTTTCAAGGCTGTTGGCCTTGAGGGGAGCCGTGGAGACCGAGGGTGTGGCCACCGTAAGTTCCGTTGCAGGCTCTGCGGTGTATGCCTGTGCGCTGAGGGCCAGTACGGAGGCGGCAAGTAGGGTATGAAGTCTGTTCATATCGAGTTTGGGAGTGAGGTTTTCTGCAGAATGGTTGGGGGGGGCGTTTGTTATGGCATAAGGACCTTGCGGCAACTTCCGTCTGTCATACGTTCCAGTACGATGCCGTGGGCGTTTGCTCCGGTCTTGCGGCCGTCGGTGGTGTAGCGTGCCGTCACTTCAGGTTCCCTGTCTTCCAGCACGGTTCCGACGCCCGTCATGTCGGCAGCTTTGGCCTGTCCGGCGTTGGCAACGCTGCCGTCGGCATTGAGCACGAGTACCACACCGTCGATGTTGTAGAGCGATGCAGCAATGGCGCTGAAGAGGTTTTCACGTTGCGGAATGTCGAGGGTGTAGCTCACGTTTCCGGTCTCTCCTGCCTTTAGGGAAATGCTTCCGCCCTTTGCCCGTCCGTTGGCGTAGGATGCGGCCAGTGCGATGTCGTCGTAGGAGGGCAGGCAGGTTGCATAGCCCAGTTCACCGCCACCCATGAAGGTGAAGAGCGGATCGTCCTTGGGAATTCCAGCCTGTACGCCACTGTAGTAGGAATAGAAATTCGTCTGTACGAATGCCGGGCTTTCAAGCTGGTTGCCCAGGATGAGGAAGTCGAGGTCGTAGGTGCCGGCAGCTGCGGCAGTGACATCTGCGCTGACCGTCACCTTGCGGTAGTCTTCGCTGAAGACGGCTTTGGCGTCTACCTTTACGAGTGGCGGAACGGTGGTGCGTGCCTTGACGTCCTCGAGGATATCGTTGTCAGAGCCATAGTACGAGTCGAGTTGCTGTCCGCTACGGTCGAGGAAGCAGCTTGGAGCTCCCGTCCATCCCAGGTAGGGGTGGTCCGTGATGTACATGGGGTCGGTGTCCTCGTAGAGATGATATGAAACTCCGATGAAGCGGTCGCCGAGGGCGTCGGTGCACTTCTTCAGTCCGGCAATGCCGCGTGCTCCGTTTCCGCATCCGCATCCGTTGTTCTCTTCCATGACGACGTTGCGGGGATACATCTTTGTCAGGTTAATGTATTTCAGGGTGGTGGCAGCGGCTTTCTCATCGTTTGCCTCGCCGTTCACCTTGGTCACCTTCAGCTTGACATCGTAATTCCCCGGCTCTTCAGGTGCCATGAAGGAAAGAATCATTTTGCGTTGCTTGTCGAATCCGCGGTCCAGTTTCAGCATCGCCTGCCGTTCTTCGGGTTCTCCGTTTCCGACGGTGATGGTATAGGTGAAGTTTTCGACAGCCTTGTTGGAGTTCGATTTCACCGTCACTTCGCCTATGACGTTCTTTCCGCATTCGCTGTATCCGTTGGCAGGCACGAAGGTGAGGCTGTAGTCCTCAAGCTGGAAGTCGGTGAGGCAAACCTTCATGATGAGGGTTCCGTAGTATTCCTGAGTGCCGAAGTCCTGCCATTGTCCGTCGTTGAAGACGTACATTCCGCCTTTCGTCATGAGAGTCTTGTCGAAGTACATGGGGAACTGTACGGCCTGGCCGTATCCTTCCGTCACCAGTTCATAGACGACGATGAGGTCTTCGTTGAGCACCACGGGCACATCAAGGTTGACTTCGTTGTACTTATGGGTCTTGAGTGTGGCGACATCGACTTCGGTGGTGGAGAGGATTTCAGAAAAATCCTTGCTGTAGACATATACCCGGCATTCGGTGATGACGGATGCCTCGTTGATGGGGAGCATGACGCCCTTGATGGTAGCGCCTTTCATCAGGTCGGCCGCAGGCACCTTGATGCCGGCCTTCACCGGTCCTGCCACGCCCATGCCGATGGCGCTGACGTTAGGGTCGTTGGCAAAGTCCTCGCCCTGGTAGTATCCCCAGCGTATGACTTCGTCTTCTTCGCTTTCGGCGCGTGCCGGAGCCTGCTGCATGACGGTGTAGGGAGTGTCGGGGCAGGGTTGGAACTGCTGGGCAAATGCGAGGCTGCATGCTATCCACGCCGCTGCCGTAAGGTAAAGTTTTTTCATGGAAAAGGGTGTTTTTATGTGGAAAGGGGGAGATAGCTTTGAATCCTGCTTTTCTGTTTTGAATGGTGTGATAGGAATCGTTAGGAAATCTCCCCCGTGAAAGTTAGGTGTTGCTACCTTTGTTGCGCTTCGGGATGGCAAAGGTAACCTCAGCCATCCTCTCCTCTCGCGTTATGTAACTTCTCTTTTTGGGGGTAAACCCCAACAGCCGTCCCCTCGTGGAGACTGTTCCAGAGTGGACGGCTGCCGTGATGATATTTGTGGCGTCGGGCATGGTGTAATCATACATTCCGCCGTGTCTTGAAGTTTATTTGTTGAGCACCTTGATGCTGGAACCGTCCTTCATGCGCACAATGTTCAGACCGTTGTGTGCGTTGGTGCGGCGTCCGTCGAGGGTGTAGCGTGCCTCTTCCTCTTCAGTTTCCGAGGGACGGATGACGGTGTCGATGCCCGTGCCGTCTTCCTTCACCTTCACGCGGATGGCATTTCCCACGGTGCCGTCGGAGTTCACAGCCATGACGATGGCGTAAACGTCGTAGTTGGCGGCCTTGATGGCGTTGAGGAGTGTGGACTTGGTGGGGAGGTCGAGTGAATAGGTAACGCTCTTCACCTCACCGGTTTCGAGTTCGAGTGTACCGCCCACAGACACCTTGTTGGCATAGGATGCAGCGATGACCACGTCGTTGAAGACGGGTGTGCAGTAGGTCGAGCCGTATTTTCCGCCAGCTGCAAAGTCGGCAAGGGGGTCGCTGGGGTCGACGTTCAGCGCTTCAAGGGAGTATCCGCAGTAGGAGTTGGACTGGCGGAAGGCAGGGCTTTCCAGGCCGTCGGCCACGAGTGCGTATACCATTTCGTATTCGTCGGCAACAGCAGCCTCTACCTCGGCATCAATCTTCACCACTGCCTTGTCTTCGTAGGCATAGTAGGCATTGACGTCGAAACCTACGGCAGCAGGCACTTCCATGTAGTTCTGCACGAGTTTCACGATGTCGTTGTCGCCGTCGACGTTACGTCCGTAGTAGGGGTCGAGTTTCTCGCCGCTCCGGTCTACGAGGCAGCTGGGTGCGCTGTTGAGTCCCATGGCCTTGAGGTCGGGATAGGCAGAGGGAGCCATGGGGTCGGTTTCGGCACCGAAGAGGTGGTAAGCCATGCCCACGAAGCGGTCGCCGAAAGCCTGGCGGCACTTTTCCATACCGGCAATGCCGCGGGGGCACCATGAGCAGGAAAGTCCGGTGAACTCTTCCATCACGACGTTGCGCTTGATGAGGCGGTTGATGTTGGTAAATGCGCTTGTGACGGGTGCGCAGTTCACGTTGTTGTCCTCGCCGTTCACCTTTACAATCTGCATCGTCACGTTGTACATACCAATCATGTCGGGAGCGGTGAAGGTGACGGGGATGGTGGCCTTCTGGTGCAGGCCGTTGGGGATTTCCACCTCAGCGTGCTGTGTGAGGGTCTCGCCGTCGGCAACGGTGATGGTATAGTCCACGTTCTTCACGTCCTTGTCGGAGTTGGATTCGAGGGTGAATTCCACGGTGTTTTCGGTGGCGCGCTGGGTATAGCCCGAAGTGGGAAGTACGTCAACGGTATAGTCGGAGAGGGCCATTTCGGAAATCCAGAGCTTCATGACCAGTGTGCCGAAGCTGGGACCGTAGTCGCTGACGAAGCCACCTGCCATAACCAGGCATCCGCCAGTAACGAAGAGCGTTTCGTCGATGACAAGTGGATAGAGTGCACTCAGCGTAGCACCTTCGGTGGTTACCTCGTAGGTTACTACCACGTCGTCGTCAATGGTGATGGGATTATTGAGCACCACGTCGTTGTAGGCTTCAGCCTGCAGGTTGGAGATGTCTACGGTCTGCGAGGTGAGGATTTCAGAATAGTCGCTGTTGAGGATAATAATCTTGAGGCCCTTGACCACATCCACGTCGTTGAAGGGGATGCGTACTCCCTGGATGGTAGCACCCTTGAGCATGTAGTCGGCCGTCACGCGGTAGCCGGCCTGGATGGTGCCGGACGTGCCAAGGCCGATGCAGCTGACGTTCATGTCGGTGGCAAAGTTCTTGCCGTCATAATAGCCCCATTCCTTGCAGTTTTCCAGACTTCCAACCTTTTGGGGAGTCTGAAGACTGGAGGTTTGCGGAGAATAGAGTCTCCATGACTGGGGTGCTTGCTTTACCTGCTGGGCATAAGCGGTGAATGCCAGCATGGAAGCTACGAGAAAGGTGTAGATTTTCTTCATATTCTGCTATCGTTTTGTTTGTTTTTCTGCAAAAGAGTTGGGGAAGATGCTGTAGGGGTATGTCCAAGGAGAGGAAGAAAAGCAAAGGCGATACCTAATTATATATATAGGTTTATGTGGGTTTATGCAAAAG
>SFJN01000248.1 GCA_004555055.1 Bacteroidales bacterium
GCAAGAAACCCTCCACATAACTGGGTAGAACAAAAGGAAAAGAAAAAAAGAGAGAGAAAAAAAAAAGAAATACACAATTCAAGGCCTTCAGATGGCAATAAGCCCACATGCTTGCCTAAAAAACGCAGGAAACGAAAAAGAATAAAAATCCATAATGTATGCTGATGCTTCCTGTTTGGCATTCGTACCACAGTCTGCAAGATTCATGCAATCCCTGCTGCCACGGTCAGGATAAGGAGGAAAGCATCAGCCCGAAAGGCCTTCATCCTGTCCGTGCCGGAAACCAGAAGACTCCGGAAATCTCCATAAAAACGACGCCACGGATTCAGGGCGAAACGAAAGAGTGTGCAATATTTTCCGACGTCGGTTTTCGGGTCTCCCAAGCCTCCCGCCCCCCGTCGTTAACGGGCTGAGAATGGCCTCGGAAGCCACCACGCCTTGCTTTGCTCCGAAATATCGCAAAATCGGGAACAGGGGGATTTTTGCGCCATTTCCGGCCGGAAAACCGGAAACATCGGACTTCTTTGCCACAAAGTACGGAGGTTTTGCATGGAAAGTACGGAGGTTTGTGCCCAAGAAGTCCGATGTTTTTGGCCACAAAACACGGCATTTTATGAATTTTCCGCCGCATTTTTTCAGTTTTTTGCCGTGAAATCCGATGAATTCGGCCGTTATTGGCATGTGCCTATCCCACACAATTGACAACACAGGATGGCAAAACAATAAAATTCGGTCCAAAATCCGCTCTAAAAGGGACGCGATGCCTTGTCAAAATTTTTGAAGGTCGAAAGGCTTTTTGGCAGGCATCCGCAAAGGTTTGAACGGACGATTTCGGAAGGAGTGTGCAATATTTTTCTCCTGTCTTTCGGAGCGTGTGAAGCACGGAAGGAGGACATCGGCCGGAGGGTCCGCCCGCCAACGTTGCAGACGCCGGGAAAGGACGGCTGAAACTGCAGCAACGGCAACCGACAGGACGGACGTTGCCGATACAAAGTACAGGGAGGGCTAAAGACAGGCGCGGCAGGCGGGAAGGCAGCGGGGCAAGGAACGGTCCGGCAAAGCCCCACCAAAGGTGGAGGAAGCGCAGGGGCACGAGGTTTGACACCGCACGAGAGGTTTTGCAAGGGAAGCGGCTGGTTTTTCCGCGCAATACCGAAATTTTGCAAAGTTGGTTTGCGGATTTCCAAACTTTTTCATACTTTTGCCGCCGATTTTACAATACTACCGATGCATATAGCCATAGCAGGAAACATAGGTAGCGGGAAAACCACGCTTACCACACTGCTCGCCCGACGATACGGATGGACACCGCACTTCGAGACGGTGAAGGCAAACCCCTATCTGGCCGACTTCTACAAGGACCCCTGCCGATGGGCCTTCAACCTCGAAGTGTTCTTCCTGAAGGAACGCTTCAAGGATGCACTGTGCATTGCACAATGCCACGGACACGTGGTGCAGGACCGCACCATCTTCGAAGGCGTACACGTGTTCACCGCCACAAACTACAGCCAGGGACACCTCTCGGAAAAGGACTACCGGACCTACATGGAACTCTTCGGACAAATGGAGGATGTCGTCGGGAAGCCCGACCTGCTCATCTATCTCAAGGCGACAGTGCCGCACCTGGTGAAGAACATCCAGAAACGCGGACGGGACTACGAACAGGGGATGCCCATAGAATACCTGCAGGGACTCAACGACCGCTACGACGACTTCATCTTCAAACGCTACAACGGAAAGGTGCTGGTGGTGGAGGCCGACGAAGTGGACTTCCTGAACCGTCCCGAGGACTTCGACAACATCACCTCACGCATCGATGCTGCACTCTTCGGAATCTTTGACGAAGAGAACTGAAGGAAGTCCTCCTCCCCCTACCCCAACATGAAAAACAACACGGTGGCAACCGTCGGGAACCAACTCCACCCCCCCAAAAAATATGCACACCCCTAAAATATGCACATAGCAATAGCCGGAAACATCGGATGCGGAAAGACCACACTTACCAAAATGCTGGCCAAGCATTACGGATGGACCCCGATGTTCGAACCCGTCGACCATAACCCCTATCTGGCGGACTACTACGCCGACATGGCACGATGGGCCTTCAACCTTCAAATCTATTTCCTTACCAAACGCTTCCAGGATGTGGTCGACATCGCGCGCCATCCCGAACGGGCGGTGGTGCAGGACCGCACCATCTTTGAGGATGCACGCATCTTTGCACCAAACCTGCACCGCATGGGGAGGATGAGCGACCGCGATTTCGATACCTATACCGAAATGTTCAACCTCATGATGAGCCTCGTCAAACTGCCCGACCTGATGATCTACATCCGCTCGGGAGTGCCCAACTTGGTGAACCAGATTGCAAAACGCGGCAGGGAATACGAAAAGACCATGGGTATCGACTTCCTGCTCGGACTCAACGAACTCTATGAGGAGTGGATCAAACAATATCCTGGACGCCTGCTAATCGTCGACGGCGACACCATGAAGTTCGAAAGCGACCCCGAAGCCTTCGGATACATCACCGAGCAAATTGACCGCCGCCTCTTCGGAATCTTCCCCGAAGAGGACTGAAAACAAAGGCGGGACATCTTATTCCAGGGATGTTCTATAAATTAGCTTGAGACAGTTTTTGAGCTATCGCGCAGTAGATTTCTGTCCTGCGAACACGCGCATAGCGGGCTATGTAAGTGTTTAAAGGAGAGAAA
>SFJN01000249.1 GCA_004555055.1 Bacteroidales bacterium
AACCAGAACGAGGCAGGTTTCCGCATCGTCTTCCGCGACAGCAATGGTGTGCAGACGGCCATTGAGGAGGCTCCCATCATCGAAGTGGAAGATGAGGCCGCTCTCGACGCCATCTCTACTCTCTACTCCCTCGACGGCCGTAAGGTTACCGCTCCGAAGAGCGGAGAGGTATACATCCTGAACGGCAAGAAAGTGATGTTCTAAACAATAACTCCACCGAAAAAAGTTAATGAGAATCATGAAAAAGAAATATATTGCACCCACAGTGGAGAAGATTGACCTCACCTACTTCGAGGCAGTTGCCCACGCCAGCGACCACGGTCTGGTGAACACCAGCACCGGCGGTGTGGACTCCGGCGATGTTCTCTCCAACAAGCGCGAAGGCGACGAGCAGAGCGCCAGCGACTGCATCTGGAACAGCTGGGAATAATCCCATCCTAAGGGCATCATGCTGATGCCCACCAAAACATAAAAAAAAGTGCAACGTGCCCCACCGGTACGTTGCATTTTTTTTATTTATGGCACATTTATAAAGGACGGGCACGCACCGAACACGTTACCATCCGAATGAATTATTCGACAACAGGGACAACACATTTGGCCGAGAACGCCCCGAATGGGGCAAAAGGAACCTAGCCCAGGGCAGAGCGAGTGTAACGAGCGGCACCCTGGGTATCGGACACCCACATACCCTGCGCCCTGAAAGTGGCAGCAGGGAACGTTGGAATGGTTCATACGGAAATGCATTTCGGATGTTTCCTCTTGCCCCTGTAGGGCGCGGACCATCCGGATGCATTTTACCCAGGGTGTCGCTCCACTTTGTTTCGCTCTGCCCTGGGCTAGGTTCCTCTTGCCCCTTCGGGGCGCACTCGTCCAAATGTGTTGTCCCTGTTGTCTATGTTGTCCCTGTTGTCGTAAAAACCGGTACAACACAATTGGGAAATGCATTCCCATACGGGTATTGTTCCCGTTGTCCATGTTTGCCGTGAAAAAACGTCTGCATGGGGATATTGTATATTCCATATGTTAAAAAAGTAGAAGGCGGGGCAATGTTTTTCGAAAAAAGGGGAACAAATGCACACTACCGGAAAAAATGCGTAAATTTGCACGTTCAAACAACTGATAGTATCCTCTATAAAAACTAATTATAGAACACCCCTATATTTATGCAAGACTTAAGAAACATTGCCATCATCGCACACGTGGACCATGGCAAAACCACACTCGTCGACAAGATGCTCCTGGCAGGCAACCTCTTCCGTGCCAACCAGCAGACGGGTGAACTGATGCTCGACAACAACGACCTGGAGCGTGAACGGGGCATCACCATCCTTTCAAAAAATGTCAGCATACGATATAAGGATACGAAAATCAATATCATCGACACTCCGGGACACTCCGACTTCGGCGGCGAGGTGGAACGTGTGCTCAACATGGCCGACGGGTGCATACTGCTTGTGGATGCCTTTGAGGGGCCTATGCCCCAGACACGCTTCGTGCTGCAGAAGGCGCTGGAGATTGGCTTGAAACCCATCGTGGTGGTGAACAAGGTGGACAAACCCAACTGCCGCCCCGAAGAGGTATACGAAATGGTCTTCGACCTGATGTGCGACCTCGGAGCCTCGGAGGAACAGCTCGACTTCAAGGTGGTATACGGTTCAGCGAAGAACGGATGGATGGGTGAGGACTACAACACCCCCACCGAAGACATCACCTACCTGCTCGACACCATACTGGCGGAAATCCCCGCACCCCAGCAGCTTGAGGGCGACGCACAGATGCTCATCACCAGCCTCGACTATTCGAACTATACCGGCCGCATCGCCGTGGGACGTGTACACCGCGGTACCATCAGCGAGGGCATGGCCATCACCATCTGCCACCGCGACGGAACGCAGGAGAACACGAAGATAAAGGAGGTCCATACCTTCGAGGGTATGGGACGCCAGCGCGTGGGTAGCGTGTCGAGCGGCGACATCTGCGCCATCGTGGGTCTTGAACGTTTCGAAATCGGCGACACCATCACCATTCCCGAACGTCCCGAGGCCTTGCCGACCATCACCATCGACGAACCTACGATGTCGATGCTCTTTACCATCAACGACAGTCCGCTCTTCGGCAAAGAGGGAAAGTTCTGCACCTCGCGCCACATCGGCGACCGTCTGCGCAAGGAGCTCGAGAAGGACCTCGCCCTCCGCGTGACGGAGGTTGAGGACAGTACCGACCGCTGGATTGTGAGCGGACGCGGTGTGCTGCACCTCAGCATCCTCATCGAGACCATGCGTCGCGAAGGTTACGAACTGCAGGTGGGACAGCCCCAGGTCATCTACAAGACCATCGACGGACAGCGTTGTGAGCCTATTGAGGAACTCACCATCAACGTGCCCGAAGAATTCGCCTCGAAGATGATAGATATGGTGACCCGCCGCAAGGGCGAGATGACCTCCATGCTGACGATGGGCGAGCGTGTGGACCTTGAATTCCTCATCCCTTCGCGCGGCATCATCGGTCTGCGTACCAATGTGCTGACGGCTTCGCAGGGTGAGGCCATCATGGCACACCGTTTCAAGGAATACCAGCCCTACAAGGGCGACATGCAGCGCCGTACAAACGGTTCGATGATAGCCCTCGAAAGCGGAACGGCATTCGCCTATGCCATCGACCACCTGCAGGACCGCGGAAAGTTCTTCATC
>SFJN01000048.1 GCA_004555055.1 Bacteroidales bacterium
GGGAGTGCCATAAATTATAAGGGGGCGTGATATAAAGTTTTATGCCCTGAATTTTCAAAAGAAATATAGTAGCCCAGCCCTGAAGTATGAAGAATTTTTTCACCCGAGCCGTTACCGGCATCCTCTATGTGGTGTTGCTTGTGGGATGCACGGTATGGGGCCCCGAGAGTGCCTACCTGTTTTTCGTCATTGTAGCCGCAGGATGCGTATTTGAATTCGGGACCATCACCAACAGGAATTACCATGCCTCAATGAACCGCACCATCTGTGCCATGGCCACCGTGGTGCTCTGCAGCGCCATGTGGGCAGTGCAGACCGGTGTGGGAGACAGTCGCAAGATGTTTGCCCTCTACGGCTTTACATTGCTCTATTTGCTCGTTTCCGAACTCTACCGCAGGTGCGATGACCCCATCCGCAACTGGTCGCTCGCCTTCGCATCGCAGATTTTCATCGCCCTACCCTTCTCGCTCATACCTCTCGTCAGCCTCCATTACGATGCGGTGGAAGGCTGCCTGCAGTACGACTGGATATACACGCTTGCCATCTTCGTCTGTCTTTGGACCAACGACACCGGTGCTTACCTCGTAGGCTCGCTCCTCGGACGTTACATCCCCCACAAGCTCTTTCCGCGCATCTCCCCCCATAAGTCGTGGGTAGGAAGCATTGGCGGCAGCATCGTCTCGCTCGTTGCCGCTGCAGCAATATGGTATTTCGCACACGGACTTACGCTTGCCCAGTGGATGGGACTCGCTGCCGTTGTCTGCATCTTCGGAACGTGGGGCGACCTTGTGGAGAGTCTGATCAAGCGACAGTTGGGCATCAAGGACAGCGGAAAAATCCTGCCAGGACATGGCGGACTTCTCGACCGCTTCGACTCTGCACTCCTCGCCATCCCTGCATCATACGTTTATCTCACTTTCATCTGAAACAACTTGGCCACACGAAAATAGCGCCTGTCCTTTCCCTACGATTGGGAGAAGACGGGCGTTTATTCTTTAGGGATGCAGAAGGGGGGGGAGGGACGCTATTTGAGGATATGCATTCTCCACGTCAGTCCCACATTGACGACGGACTGTCCGTCGCGGAGCACCCCATCGGGGTTGGTGTTGTGTCCCCATGCGTAGCTGTAATGTCCGTGCAGGCGGAGATTGTCGTTCTTTAGAGGGAAGAATTCCACACCGCCACCGAGGCGCGTCATCTTTGTGCCGTCGAAAACGGTGACGTCGCTGTCGTAACCCGTATGGTTGCGGTCGTGACTTAACTTTGCAAAACAGCGGAAGGCCGACAGCGGGCGATAGGCTATCTGTGCCGAAAGCGTGTAGTCCTTGAAGAAGTCGGACGCCCGGGAGGCACGGTGCTGAATGTCGAAGTCGAGGGCCACCTTACGCCCAAGGTCGAAGCGGTTACCGAGGGCAATGAAGTTGAGGTATTTCCCCGGGCGGTACTCCATCATGTTTACGGAGTGGAAGGCATGGTAAAAGTCGATGTTCCCTACCCAGAGGGCGTTATATGCCCACATCTCCTTGCCATTACCCGTCGTCGCCTTGTAATGCTTCCGGAAGGGGCTTTCGCACACCTGCAGATAAAACTGGTTCTGATTGTCCGCCGTGCTGAAAATCACGTTCATTCCCCATTGGTAGCACGAGTAGTTGTTGCAGAACTCGCTGATTTGGTAGATGTCGATGGGCGCAGGTTCCGTTTCCCAACCTCCCACGGCGACAATCCATTTGCCCGCCATAAGCGAAATGTTGCGGTGAGCCTTGTAGGTAAGGTACAGCCAGTCGGTGGCATCGAAGAACGAGGCATCCTTTACGGGCTTGTTAAGCCGTTGGCGGTATTTGTAGGAGAAACGGGGCGAAAGGTCGCCCTCGAGTTTCAAGTCCACAATATAGCCCTTTATGCCGGACATGTCGTCGTTCGCGCTGTCGTGGTTGTAATCGAGCCTTGCCTCAAACTTCAGCTTCGGACGCAGCGACGTCTTCTCTTCGCTGCCGTCCTGGGCATAAAGCCTGCCGCACGATGGCGTGAGGAATAGGATAAGGAGAATAATGGAGTGAATCTTCTTCATAAAAATGGTGGGTAGTAGTGGGTAGTGGTGGGGAGAGTGAAAGGGGGTATGGGTGGGGAGGAACCTGCCCCCCCATGAGACGGTCAGGAGAGAGAATGGCGGCGGTGGGGGCAAGCGACGTTCCGCCCCCCATGCAGTTTGAGCAGCCGTCACTGTTGCGAAAGGTTCAGCAGGCTCTTCTTGTTCCAAAGGCCGTACACTGCGCTGACGGTGTCCGACGACATGAAGGAACGGATATTCTCGCGGTGCATAAAGTCGATGAGTTTCGAGAAATCGTCTTCCGTAAGGATGGTTTCAATCTGCACCTTGGCCTTTCGCTCATACCCCCCCATCACCTGGTGGAGGGTAATGCCACGGCGTATTTCGTGCATAATGAAATCGGCAATCTTCTCATAGTCATCGGTGATGATGTGCACACGGATTTTGGAATTGATGTTGCTCATGAAATAGTTGACGATTACGCCGTTTATCCACGTCCCGATGAGACCGATGATAACCAGCTTCGCCGGGTTAATGGCAAAGGCGGTGCAGCAGATGAGCCCGCCACCCACGCTGACGGAAGTGCCAAGATTGATGTGGAGGTACTTGTTAATGATTTTTGCCAGGATGTCAAGGCCGCCCGTCGAGGCGTTGATGCTGAAGAGGATACTCTGCGATGCACTCAGCACGAGCACAAAGGCCAGGAGGTCGAACCAGGGGTTCAGAATCACCTGACCCGTACCCTCAATCACCTCGGCAAACATCGACTGTTCCATTGGATAAATCGAGGCGAGGAAATCCACCATCGGACCGAGGATAAGGGCGGTGTAGACCGTCTTCGCCCCAAATTCGTTGCCGATGAGCACAAAGGCTAGGAGGAGGAGGATGGCATTGATGGCAAAGATGTAGGTTCCCGTAGATACGAAGGGGAGAAGTTGCGAAATCACCAACGAAAGGCCGGTGATAGACCCCACAATCAGTTTGCTGGGAATAAGGAAGAAGTGGACGGCAACGGCAGCCACAAACATGCCTGCCGTCATGATGAACAGTTCAACCCAGAACTTTTTGGTCAGCAGCTGACGCAATATGCTTTTCATGGTTTTGGAGGGGAGAAAAGAGATTTTTGGTTAGTGTAAAAGATTTTTGGTCGGTGTTTTTCAAAAAATATAAAATACGCGGGACAGCGCAAAGGCCCGCCAGAATAAAATACACGTTGCAAATTTAGGAGTTCCCCATGAACTGCCCAAGCATCTTGGTTTATTTTTTTTACAAGTCTGTAAAAATAAATCCCCATTATCCCATTTTCCGTCCGGAATTCAGCAAAAAGAGCGACAGTAGGCCGTCTTTTTACTCCCACTATTTCCCATCCCTCCCGAGAAACGACCTCGAAAGTTCGGCAAAACAAATCTATTTTTCCGCAAAACAAATCTGTTTTGCGGCAGTTTCTATGCAAATATGCTGAGAAATATCTCATGAACACCGAACTATGTTTCAATAAGGTATCAAAGGTAACAAAGTGGTTGTTTGTAGAAATAGCGGAAAGTATAGGAGAAGAAGAAAAAAAGGGGCGGAACACCCCTGTGACAACAATGCATGTCGTGGGGGCTGTTCCGCCTTATATCCTATGACCTCGAAAACCGAATGATGAGGGTTGCCGACTGTCCGGGGGCTGTCATTGGCTGCTCCAGTGCTTTAATCCACAATATTCGGAAGTTCGAGTCCGATGTGCTTCTTCCGGTCCACCACCTTTAGGATAAGTCCGATGATGAAAGCCGCCACTCCGAGTGCGGCAAGCATGAGGAGTGGGTTGGTGTAGTCGTATTGCAGGGGGTCGGTAACTCCGGGGTTGCTGGCGTCGAGCACCTTGCCGATGAGGAGGGGGAAGAGCCAGAGTCCGATGTTCTGAATCCAAAAGATGAGGGCATAAGCTGACCCGATGATTTTGGCGTCGACAAGTTTGGGTACGCTGGGCCAAAGCGATGCGGGAACGAGCGAGAAGCTGGCTCCGAGGACGAGGATGGTGGCGTATGCCACGATGACTCCGCCCACAGCATTGCCCTTGAAAGCCGGAAGGACGAAGGCAAAGGTGAGGTGGCAGGCAATGAGGAGTATGGAGCCGAGGATGAGCATGGTGGCAGCCTTTCCCTTATGGTCGACATAGGAGCCGAGGATGGGGGTGATGCCGACGGCGAGAAGGGGGAAGACGGAGAATACCGTGGCTGCTGACTGGCGCATGTAGCCCATATAGCAGAAGGCTACGAGGCCCACAATTGCGAGGAGGAGGAGAGGGAACTTGAGTGTGCGGCGTGCAAAATTGCTGGCAAAGGCGGTGCCGGCAGCGACAAGCATGATGATGTACTGTAGGACGGTGACCGTATTGCCAGCCCAGAAACTGTCTTCGGGGACCTCGGTAAAGGTGAGATTGCACTGCAGCATGTTTACGGCATACTTCTGGAAGGGGAAGATGGCGCTGTAATAGAGCACGCAAAGGAGGGCGACGAGCCAGAAACCTCCGCTGCTGAGGATGGCGCCGAGGTCGGAAATCTTGAAAGGTTCGTCCTTCTCCTCTGCCTCGCCCGTCTGAAGGTCGAGCTTACGGTCCATGAAGAAGTAGACGATGAACATGATGAAGGCGATGAGCAGCAGCAGCACGCCAAATGCTACGGAACGCGAAACGTCGACCTTGCCGCCCAAGGTGGCGAACATGGGCGAGAAAATCATGCATGTGGCAACACCGAGTCGTGCCAGCGCCATTTCGGAGCCCATGGCGAGCGCCATCTCACGGCCTTTGAACCACTTGACAATGCCGCGGCTGACGGTGATTCCCGCCATCTCGACGCCACAGCCGAAGATCATGAATCCCACAGCACTGAGTTTTGCCGAAGAGGGCATACCCTCGTAGAATGGGGAGACGCCGATTTCGTCGAAACCGGGGATATAGTTCAGATTGTTGGTGAACCAGATGTCGAGCGCACTACCCGCAAAGCCCTCCGTGACAGCATACCAGTTGACGGTGGCTCCGACGAGCATTACGGCTCCGGACAGTAGTGCTGTGAAACGTACGCCCATCTTGTCGAGGATGATTCCGGCAAAGATGAGGAAAAAGACAAAGACGTTGAGGAAGGTTTCGGAACCTTGCATGGTACCGAAGGCGGTGGAATCCCAGCCTCGGGTGCTTTGCATAAGGTCCTTGATGGGTGAAAGAATGTCCATGAAGATGTAGGAGCAGAACATCGCCAGGGCAAGAAGCAGGAGGGCTGTCCAGCGGAGCGCAGCGGAATCCCTCAGTGTGGTTTGTGATGACATGGTGTATGTGTTTAAGACTTTTAGTGCACCCCTTGGGAACACAAATTTTTGCTAATGAGAATCAAATAAAAATGCATCATATTGTCACACGGACAATCGCGGATGTTCACGGACGGCGCGGAGGAATATTATATTATGTATATTATGGCACACGGACAATCGCGGATGTCCACGGACGATGCGGAGAAAACTATTTCAGGTACTTGTCGAGCCAGCGGAAGAAGGTGCGTTGCCAGAGGATGCCGTTCTGGGGCTTGAGCACCCAATGGTTTTCGTCGGGGAAAAGCAGCAGCTGGGCATCTACTCCCCGCAGGCGGGCAGCGGTGAAAGCACTTTCTGCCTGGGTGTATTCAATTCTGAAATCCTTTTGTCCGTGAATGCAGAGGATGGGGGTGTCCCAGCGGTCGACAAAGAGATGCGGTGAGGCGGTGAACACCTTCTGCTGCTGTGCGTCGGCAGCCTTGCACCAAGGTGCGGCGCCCATGTCCCAGTTGGGAAACCAAAGCTCTTCGGTTTCGACATATTGCTGCTGCGTGTTGTAGATGCCGTCGTGGGCGATGAAAGCCTTGAAGCGGCCGTCGTGGTTGCCGGCAAGCCAGTAGACGCTGAAACCGCCGAACGAGGCTCCTACGGCTCCAAGACGGGCGGCATCGACATACGGCTCGCGGCAAATGTCGTCGATGGCACTGAGATAGTCCCTCATGCACTGCCCCGTGTAGTCGCCTGAAATCTGCTCGAGCCATTCCATCCCGAAGCCCGGCAATCCCCGACGGTTGGGGGCGATGACGATGTAGCCGTTTGCCGCCATAATCTGCATGTTCCAGCGATAGCTCCAGAACTGGCTTACGGGGCTCTGCGGACCACCCTCGCAGAAAAGGAGTGTGGGATAGGTCTTCGAGGCGTCGAAATGTGGAGGATAGACGACCCAGCAGAGCATTTCCTTGCCGTCGGAAGTCTGTACCCATCGTTCCCTGACCTCGCCCCATGAGAGGTTGTCGTAGAAGAGTTCGTTCTCGCAGGTCAGCTGCTCCACCTTGACGAGTCCGGGGCGGTAGGCAGAGACGGGATGCTTGGCATTCCAGGCACGCTGTATGCCCCGGACGTCGAGCTGCAGCTGGAAGATTTCGTCGGGAGCAGCCATGGAATGGCGCTTGCAATACAACGACTTACCGTCGGCGGAGATGGCAGCCATGCTGTAGTCGGCCTGATCGTCGGTAAGCTGTCGGACCTGCCCCTGAAGATTGGTGACATAGACATTCGTCTTGCCATGCCATACGGCCGTGAAATAGAGACTGTGCGAGTCGGGAGCCCAAAGGTAGTCCTCCACCCCACTCTGTTTTTCGGGATTTGAGGCGTCGAGATGCTCACTGACGAAGCAGAACTTGCCGGTTTCGAGGTCAAGGACAACGAGGCGGGTACGGTCGCTCTCATAGCCGTCGCGTTCCATAGAGCGGAAGGCCATATAGCGTCCGTCGGGAGAGAAGGCGGGATTGTCGTCGTAGCCGGCAAAGGGTACCCTGCAGGGCGAGGCGGGTTTTGAGCGGGTTCCGGCATTCACCTCCTGGTGTGCGAACGACGTCACATAGTCTACATTAGGGGCGGTAAAGCCTTCCGGCTTCAGCAGGTTGCGTTCCGTACGCCCTGTCTCTACATTGTACAAATAAATGTCGGAATCGGTAGATACCGCGTAGTCCCTCCCTGTTTTCTTGCGGCATGTATAGGCGGTGTGTCTCCCGTCGGGCGACCATGCCAGCTGCTCTACGCCTCCGAAGGGCTCCATAGGACTTTCAAAGGGTTCGCCTTCGAGGATGTCCCTGCCTTCGCCTATGCCCTCGGTCGTCACTTCAGCGACGAAGGGATGAGGGGCGTACATCACGTAGTGGTCCCAATGCTTGTACATCAGGTCGTTAATGACCATGCCGGTGGCAAGGGGCAGGTCCTCGTCGTTGGGGGCGATGGCAGTATGCTGCGGCACCTCCTTGACCAGGATGACACGTCGGCAGTCGGGCGAGAAGAGGAAGTCGCCGATGCCCCCGGCGTCGTGAGTAAGCTGCCGGCGGTCCGTACCGTCGGCAGCCATGCTCCACAATTGTCCCTTGCAAAGGAACGCGATGCGGCTACGGCCCTGGGGGTCCGAAATCCATGCTGGAGCGGCCTCGCTCTCACAGTTGTCGGGAGGAGTGAGCAGGATGGGCTTCCTGGTGGCAAAGTCATAGCGGTATATCATGGAGCGGCTTCTGTTCTGCTCCACGCTATAGTAACTTACGGTGTAAAGCATCTGCGAGGCATCGGCATTGAGGGCTACGCTTCCGATGCGTCCCATGGCCCATAGGGCTTCGGGCGTAAGAAGGTCGCTGTTGAAGGTCATTGTGCTTTTCACAATGGGGTTTGCAGCGGGGCATTCCAGAGGGGTTGCCGTCAGACTGACCGATATTGCAGTGGCCATAAGGGTTTTCAGCATTTTCATGGAGAGTGAGATGTGTGTGTAGATGGTGGTAAGGGGGTATGTGGCTTGATGAAGAGGTGGCCTTAAAGGATGAAACTCCAGCGTCTTGTTGCCGAGGAAAGAGGGGGAGGAAGGCTGCCCCCTCCCCTCCTCCGTCATAATCCAATCCTAAGTGGGGAGGGGAGTAAATGTTTTGCCATTCCCAACCATTCAGCGCGAGGAAGGTTAGTAAAAGTGGATTGATAGCATACCCCTTAGGGATATTCTATAAATTAGCTTGAGACAGTTTTCGAACTATCGAGCAGTAGATTTCTGTCCTGCGAACATGCGCATAGCGGGCTATGTAAGTGTTTAAAGGAGAGAAAGATACAAGTGAGAGCCTGAAAAGCTCTGGAGCAGCGGGAGCATAAGCCAAGTTTACTTGGATTATGCCGAGTCGTGACAGAGCAAGGCGAAGCCAACTGGCCTAGCATAAGAACACTTCCTAATTGAATAATAAACTAATTTATAGCACATCCCTTAACGTTTTTCGCCACGAGCCGCACGGTTCTTCGCCCGCTGCTCGTCGAGGAGGGCTTGCTGCTGCTCCTGAAGGGCCTGCAGGCGTGCTGCCAGTCCGCCAGCCTTACGGTTGGGGTTGTTCTTCTGTTTCTCGTAATATGCCTCGAGACGTGCCAGGACTTTGGCATCGTCGGTGGTCTTGCGGAGATACCACATGGTGAGTGCGGAGAAGAGCAGCGAGATGAAGTAGTAGTAGTTGAGTCCGGCAGAATATTTGTTGAACATGAAGAAGAACATCAGCGGCATGAGGTACATCATCCACTGCATCACCTTCATCTGCTGCATCTGTTCGGGGTTGCCTGCCATCATGTCCTTTTGCTGTCGCATGGACATGTAGCTATATGCAAGGTTGGTAAGGCAGAAGAGAATGCAGAAGAGCGAAAGATGGTTTCCCAACCCCCAGATTTCGGTCCCCCACGAAATGAGGTCGTCGTATGCCGAAAGGTCATCGGCCCAAAGGAACGACTGCTGGCGGAGCTCTATAGCATTGGGGACGAAGTTGAACATGGCAATCCAAATGGGCATCTGTATAAGCATGGGCAGACATCCGGCCATAGGGCTGGCCCCATACTGGCTGTAGAGTGTCATCATCTCCTGCTGACGCTTCATGGCATCCTCCTGGTTGGGATATTTCTTGTTGATGGCCTCCACTTTCGGGCGCAGCACGCGCATCTTAGCGGAGCTCAGGAAACTCTTGCGTGTGGGGGCATAAACAATTACACGGAGGAGCAGTGTAATGAGTAGCAACACAAGCCACATGGGCAGTTTTGCCGCCGTGAGGAAGTCGAAGACATACAGCGTGAAGAAACGGTTTATCCAACGCACTACGGGCCATCCCAGGTATACGAGGTCCTGCAGGTCGAGGTCGTCCTCCGTGATGCGCTGGCGGTCCATCGACTGGAGGAGGCGGAAATTGTTGGGACCGAAATAGAATTGCAGTTCCGTCGGCTTTTGTCCACTTGTGTCAAACTCCACTTCCGCCTCTGCCTTATAGGCTTTAAGGTAGCCACTTCCCTCGTCGAGCTGGGTGCTGTAGAATTTGCAGCCGGAAAGGGGGGATTTCGAAATCAGGCAACTCGAAAAATACTGGTTCTTGAAGGCTATCCAGCGTACATCCTTTTCGGCTGTTTCCTCCTCGCTACCCTGTTCCTTTAGCTTTTCGGTGTTGCCGTCCGACTCCTTGTAGGTCAGCGTGGAATACATGTTTTCGAAATAAAAGCCTTTTTCGTGCTGCCGCACGTGGTCTTCCCATTCCAGGCTGAAGGTACGCACCTTGGCGGGCATCAGGTGCTTCAGACCCTCGGTGCGCACTGACATGTTGAGCATATAGTCGTCCGAGAGCTCGTAGTCAAAGGCTATGCGCACGCCGGAGGGGTCGGCGAGGACCATGGTCACCGCGGTGTCGCTGACGTTTTCAGCCGTGAAAAAATAATCGTCGGTGGAGAGGTTCTCTTCCTTGGTCTCGAACACGAAGTTCATCCGTGCGTCCTTCTCGTTGTAGAGGTTTAGGGGCGCATTTCCTCCAGCATGATATTCCTGGTAACTCTTATACTCCTTAAGGTTTACACGAGCCACCTGTCCGCCCTTGGGGTTGATGAGCACTTCGGCTTTTTCGTTACGGAGGATTACCGCTTCCTGTGCATTTCTTTGCCGTGAGGCGTAGAAGAGCGACGCGGTGTCAGCGTTTTCCGTGGGTGAGGGAGTTTCGGCAAGCGATGTTTGCTGCAACGCCTTGGGCTTGGTGTCTTCTACCTTTTCTGCAGGATGCTCCTCTGCATATTTCCCGGCGTTCCGGTTTGCCCAAAAGGAGTAGCCGAAAAGCACAGCTGCAATGAGCACAAGTCCTGTAATGGTATTCTTGTCCATTTATATATTAATGAATGTGATTTGAATATTACGGTCAGGGGGGGGGTAAGACTGGCCGGTAACACGATTGTATTTGCTATGTGTGTGTTTGTGGGAGGATGTGGGGGGCAAACCGTCAGTCAAAGGCATCGAAAGCGCTGAAAGCCTCGGTCAGCCGTGCTGCACCTTCACGGGCGGTGCTTTCTTTCACATCATAGTTTTCGAAGAGGAATTTCGCAATGTCCTCTTCCTTGAAATCCTTGTCGCTGAAGTGACGGAACACTTCAGCTGCCGTTTCGTTGAGGTGCAACATGCCGGTGAGTTCCACCCCTTCCTTTCCGTTAGGAAGCAGTGCGTTTTCGCCGCAGATGTCGCAGAGTATGTATCCTTTGTGGAATCGCATGGTTCTTCTTCTTGTTTATTTATTTTTTGGGGGGAGAACTTTTTTAGGGTTGTTCTATAAATTAGCTTGAGACAGTTTTCAAGCTATCGCGCAGTAGATTTCTGTCCTGCGAACACGCGCATAGAGGGCTATGTAAGTGTTTAGAGGAGAGAAATATACAAGTGAGAGCCTGAAAAGTGGCCAAGCATAAGAACACTTCCTAATTGAATAATAAACTAATTTATAGAACACCCCTATACTTTATAAAGGCGATTGATGGGGGGGGTATGGGTGTGGAGCGCGCTGCCTGTTTCATTGTGCGCAGAGCCGCTGCTTGACACGCCACACTAACAGGAGCCAGCGACGTAGCGGAAGCATCCTCGTCCATATCCAAGAGTAGACGGTCCATTTCCACCCCGTTGTCCAGTCTGTTTCGTTCCGTCCTTTGCGGACAAACCCGATGGCCTTTGCAATGACATCGCTTCGTTTGCAATGCTCGGTGCCCCGTATGTTGCCGTCGCCCATCAAGGTGAGCAAGTCGCCTTCTGCCCGGACAATGCGGTGCAGCACATAGTAGCCTTCCGTAACCCATGTCAGCACCACGTCGCCCGGCTTTAGTCTTGCAGGCTCGAAGGGGGCAAGTACAGCCTTGTCGCGGTTGTGCTCCACGAAAATTCGCATGCTGTATCCCCGTATGGGTAACAGGGTCTGACGGCCTTGCGCTGTGAGGGTACGAACCGTTTCCATCAAGGCGTGGTTAGGCAGTTCCATCACCCTTGCTCCCTGTTGCCTCTCACACACACCTTCGTCATGGGCATGCAGCCATAGGCGGAAGCGGTCAAGTATTTTTCTCATTGTATTATGTTTACTTACGGCCGGCCGTCGGAAGCCATAGTGCTGAAACTCATCCGTGCCGCCTCCTCATCGGGCAGACAGTGCATATCGTAGCAGGCTGTACGCCCCACGACAGCGATGATGGCTCTTCTGATGGCAGCATTCAGCGCTTCGTCCCATTCCATACCGTTTACCGCCCCAAGCAGCGAGGCATAGGCTTCAAGGACACTGAGCCGTTGTATGCTGTTTGACGGGGCCTGATGCAGACGGAGGAAACCTCCAGCATGGTAGCCCTCACGCTTGTAGACGGGTGTCTTTCCGCTCCAGGGCGAGCCATAGAGCCATACCGTTCCGTCTGCAAGGATTTCCACTACGGGATTGTCATCGTTCAGACGGCTTGCACCTTTGATGTGTCTAAGCCACAGTTCGCAATGCGTGCTTTTGCCCGTACCGCTGTTGCCAAGGAATGCATAGGCCCTTCCGTCCACCACTGCCACGCTGGCATGGATGAGCAGGACATTGCGGTATATGCCGGCATAGGCATAGGCTATGAGCACACTGTTGTCCATGCCGTAACGTCGTACAGCAAGGATATCGCTGCAGAGCATTACACGGCAATGACGGAACCTGTCATCGCATAACATCACAGCTGCCAGCTTGCCGTCGGAGCGGCTTAGCCTAAGGTGGTAGCTGCCGTCGGCATAGCGGGCTATTTCATAAATGCCATTGTCGCCTATGATGGGATCGATTGCCTCAAACTCCCCTTCGGGACTAATGGGCAGGTCGTCCGATACCGTGAGCTCGAAGAGAGGGTCATCGGAAGGTTCCGCCACAACAAAATCGGCATGCGATGGCAGGAGCTCCATATAGGATTCGGCCTCGTTCACGAAGCGTACCGTATACCGGTGTCTTCCCACTTCGAAGTTCAATGTCCTCATTGGCGTGTATGTGATGTTGGGGGGCGTTCATGGTGTCCCTCTGTATGCAGCAAGGGGGGACGTTCTTGGGTACGGTTGTGGACTATGCTCAGAAACTTTCTTCCTCAGCCTGCACGATGACAGGGACCTTGAAGTGGAAATCTTCAGGACGTACATACTTCAGCGTTGGGGGGTACGGCGACTTTTTGCGGATTTTCTCCTCCATCTTTCCAAAGCGCTTTTCCACCTCCTTCAGACTCGTACCATAGACCACAGCCGTCGTCTGATGCGATTGTCCGAAGGCGCTTTCCACATACTTCTTGAACTGTTCGCTGTAGTAGATGCGGTTTTCCAGTTCGCCATGGCCCTTCACCACAGCTCCCGCTACGGGGGTTATGGACGAAAAGTAAACCAACGTATCGCCGAGGTTCTGCGAAACGCCGAAGACATAGACCATCGTCGTCTTTGCCCCCTTGTCCCCGCCCCTGCGGACCATACTATGGGCCGGAAGCGTGGTAAGGAGTGTCAGTAAAGCACACAGCAGTGCCAAACAAGTTTTATGTATCATATATTCTTTTTATACTTTATATTCTTTTTATACTTTCTTATGGCAATTGTTGGGGGGCTTTTCTGCCTGAGACAGCCCGCCACGGAAAGAGGGGGGCTTTCAGTCCCGAAGCACCGGATTATCCTATGCATGCGGCAAAGAGGTCAACGTTGCCTGCAGACGGGTCCTCACTTCAGCAGGGACATCCACGCCGAAATCGGGTGCAAAAATACAAAAAACTACCGATTGCCACAATCCATTCATGGCAGAAAGGGTAGGCTTCTCCCCTTTTTTTGACGTTTTCAGATGTCTCTTTCCCGCTTTTTGGAAAGCGAGGGGAGAAAAACAGACCGCATCCTCCTCCTTATTCCACCGAAAAAACGTAATTTTGCCGCATAATAAGGTTACAATACCTGGATTACACCGCAAATTCAAAAACATGATTTACCGTTTTAAGGCCGCAGCCATATCACTCTTTGCCGCCATTACCGCACCCATCGCCTTCAGTGCATGCGACGACGACAAAACATATGCCGAACTTCGTGAAACCGAGAACAAGGCCATCGCTGCTTTTGTAGCGAAAGGGTGCAGCGTCATGGCGGAGGACGATGCCACTGAAATCCTCCATGTTGACCCCATTAAGGAGATTTCCGAACAGCAGTTCTACGCCCAAGATTCCACTACCGATGTTTCGGCTAATGAGTATGTTCTTTTCGCCGGTTCCGGAGTATATATGCAGATTGTGCGTCAGGGCTCCGGAGAGGCCATCGCCGACGGCGAGAGTGCACAGGTGGTATGCCGGTTTCATGAATACAACATCTCGTCCGATTCCCTCCAACTTTCCAATCGGGTAGCTGCCTACGAGCAGATGCCGGACATCATGAGCGTCACCAACAATTCCGGGACATTCTCCGCATCCTTCACTTCGGGCCTTATGCGTTCGGCTTACAACACGTCCTCGGTGCCCGGAGGATGGCTTATTGCGCTGCCATTTGTAAAACTCGGACGGCAGTATTCCGCCGATTCCGAAGTGGCGAAAATACGGCTTATTGTACCCAGCACTGAGGGGCATACCTATGCCTCAAACGGGGTATACGCCTGTTTCTACGAAATTATCATGCAACGAGGACGATAGTTCTGCCCTCTACCCTGCTTACCCCTGCTCTTCCCCCCCTTCCCAAATAGCACACGTTCGGGGACCTTGCGCGGCAAATGGCGTAAGGTCCCCGAATTGATTTCTGCATAGAAAGCCCAGCGAGGGCAGAAGAAAGGTAAAACCAAGCTTACAATACCACACTCTGCAGCACTCTTCCTTCGGCATCTATCATATGCAAGACAAGACTGTCGGGAGAGGCGGAAAGAAGGGAAAATCCCGTAGCACCAGAGGCAAAACGTGTGGAAAGGCCAGGACGTTCCGTAATGGACGACACACTCCGCGAAAGCGCTGCTGCGGAATTCACTACATACCCGATTATATTATTTTCAGCGCGGATATATTGGAAATTGTGTATGTGGCCGCATATTTATGCATTCACTTTTCCCGAACGCTTCAGTACCGGAAGAAGTGTGTGCTGCATAGCGGCGCACCTGCAAAAACCTGTGTTTAGCCAAATATCTTTGAGAGTCTGAATAAGAAGAACTTTACATCGATGACCCCATGCAGTTGTGCGCGAAACT
>SFJN01000049.1 GCA_004555055.1 Bacteroidales bacterium
CGGCAGTATCACTATGTGGGAGGAATGCCTGATGCGGTGTCAAAATATGTGGAACATGGTGACTTGAAAGAAGTGAGAAGGGAGCAACAGGCTATAATGGAAGCCTATCGGCGCGACATTTCCAAACATACTACCGAAAGAGAGGCCATAAGAATTGGACAAGTTCTTGATTCGCTACCATCACAACTTGTCAAGGAAAACAAAAAGTTTATCTATGGAGCTGTAAGAAAAGGAGCGCGAGCCGCTGACTTTGAACTTGCCATACAGTGGCTTGTGGATGCAGGTATCGTTCACAGAATCCCCAAAATAAGTGAGGCCCGTATGCCGCTGAAGTTCTATGCCTCGCCTGATGCCTTCAAGATGTTTTTGCTCGATTGCGGTCTGTTAGGATGTATGGCAGAAACAACAGCAACAGATATGCTCATTGACAACAAGGTTTTCACGGAGTTCAAAGGAGCCTTCGCTGAGCAATTTGTAGCACAAGAATTGGTATCAATGGGTATCAAACCCTATTATTGGAGCAATGACCGCACTCCTGCCGAAATAGACTTTGTCATTCAGCATAATAGCAAGGTTGTGCCGATAGAGGTCAAGGCATCTACCAACGTCCGATCAAAGTCGCTTGCACAGTTCGTTAAAGACAACAACGGTCTGAAAGGTCTGCGACTCTCTCTATGTCCATACATCAATCAAGAATGGATGGAAAACGTTCCGCTGTATGCGTTCTATGGGCACTTACACAGATAACCAATGGGGGATACACCAGTAAACTTGACTTCGTCTTGATCCTTCGCACCTCGGCCATTCAAGTAAACTTGATGACTCTCGGTTTGTCGTCGCTTGACTTCGTCTTAATCTGTCACGACTCGAAATAATCTAATCCGTGGCGTCCGTGGACATCCGTGATTCTCCGTGTGATCTACTTACTCCCCTTCCTCATCTTCTGTACGGCAAGGACGGAAGTGCATTATCTGCATGGCGCGTTCGTGCGAGAAGAGGTAATAACGGCAGGTGGCTACCGTGCAGCGCAGACCCTCATCGTTAAGAATCTCTGCGTCGATGACGAGGATGTTGCGCTGCTGTTCGCGGATGCGTGCCCGGACAGTCAGACGACGGTTGGAGGCGCTTACAGGTTTCAGATAGCGCGTCTCCATTGACATGGTCACTCCTGCGGTCTGCCTCTTCCGCGTCACCACCCAGCCGCATACCTCGTCAAGGAGCAGGGCCTGTATGCCACCGTGGACAATGCCTTCCCAACCCTGATAGGGGGCGGAAGGTTGCCAAAAGGTGACGATATCGTCACCATCCTCGAAGAATTCGAGATGAAAGCCTGCAGGATTGTCCGGAGCACATCCGAAACAGTTGTAGCCTGCCATCCCTTTCCAGGGATTCACAATTTTCTTCATGTCCATAATTCGTAAGTATTTGCTATATATCTTGTGACAAATTTACGAATTCCGCATCGTTCCATAATTAAAAGCGTGCTGAAAAGGGGTATCCTCTAAAGGAAAAACGTAAAAAGGGAACTGTGGAACGCAAAGAAAACACTAAATTTGCGGGCACTTTTCTACGACTTTGACAGAACAACATTCCCAAAAAACATATCCCCCTCTTATGCATCATTCACACCGTATCGCCGTACTTGCTGCAGGATTCATTGCCGTTGCACTGCAGACGTTTGCCGCACTGGAACCTGTAGAATTCGTTGGTTGCATGACGTATGCCCTCTCATGGGACGGCCGCAACCCGAAATACGGCTTCTACTCCTTCAATTCCGACGGTTCGCATCCCTTTATGCCCGTCTCGCAGATTGACAGCGACAGCCAACCCATCGCCTATGCCGGCGGTGCTTACGGCCAGGGCCGCTACGTCTGCTACGATGTGACCGGTACCTACCGCAGCTACCAGGTGACATTCTACGAGGTCGACACGCAGACGTGGGCACCGACACGCAGTATCGCCATGGAAGAGAACTACAAGTATGTCCCCGTAGACCTTACCTACGACTATCGCAGCGAGATAGGGACCCTCGAAAAGGGTCTGCGCAACTTTGCTGCCGATGCCCAGGGACAGTTTTGGGGTATTGCCGCCGACGGCAAACTCTACCGCATTGCCAAAGACGGAACGCTCACACTCGTGGCACAGACCCAGTACCGGCCCACCGATGAATACCAGGGGGCTACCATCGACTTCCGTACCGGACGATACTTCTGGGCAAGCAATGCCTACGACCTCAGCATGGACAAATGGTACAACTACACCTTCACACAACTGCTGAATGTGGACCTCGACAATCCTGAAACTCCCACTTCCACATGGAACTTCGACTATATGGAACAGGTGACCGGACTTGCGGTACTCAACACCCGTACCCGCACGTACCTATGCCCAGCAGACGCTTACCGGCAACGTGCAGGTGACCGTCACGCTCGACGGAAAGGTGCTCGAAACGCGCACCACCACACCCGGTGAGACCGTCAGTCTGAATACCGCCATCGAAGGCGGCGGCAACCATTCCGCAAGCGTCACCCTCGCCCAGGGCGACCTGCAGTCGCTGACCGCAACGGCCGTTACCTACTTCGGCGTGGATGCGCCGTCGCCCGTCACCACCCTGACCCTCACCGCCGATGCGGACCGCTCTACCGCCACCCTCACCTGGGAGGCTCCGGAACTGGGCACCAGTGGCGGATACCTCGACCCCGAACGCCTCACCTACCGCGTGGTACGCCAGCCGGAAGGCATCACCGTTGCCGAAGCGCTCAAAGCCACATCGTTCACAGAGACCTTCACCGACCGCGAGATGCGTCCCACCGTCTACGATGTCTATGCCTGCATCGACGGCACGGAAAGCAAACGATGCCGTTCGAACCGCGAAAATGTGGGCACACCTTGCTCACTGCCCTTCATCGAGCGCTTCGACACGCAGGACGGCTTCAACCGCTTCTTTGTCATCGACGCCGACAACAATGGCATCGATGCCTTCGAAAGCCACATGTGGCGCTTCGACGAAGAGTATTATGCCGCTTTCTACTTCGGACTCCGAGGCGTCAATGCCGACGACTGGCTCATCACACCGGCACTCAATCTCGACCCCGACCGCGTGTACCGTCTCAACTTCCAGACCTACGGATACCAAGGCTGGGACAACCGTCTGCAGGTGACAGTAGGGGCATACCCCGAAGTGGAGGCCCTCACACGCCGCATCGATGACTACGCCTACCAGTCGACCATGCAGCACACCAAGATGCACGATACCTACATCACCGTACGCCCCGGCGACCGTTATGTGGGCTTCCACAACGTCAGCACCGGAGGCGACCATATGAGCATCGACAACGTGCTGATTGAGGACTACTGCTCGGCCCTCATCCCCGACACCGTCACCCACCTTGCCGCTGCCACCGACGCTGACGGACTGGCATGCATCACCTTCGAAATGCCGCTCAGGAATGTACGCGGAGACAAACTCGATGAGGACCTTGAGGTGGAAATCTTCCGTGCCGACGGCAAGACGATGGCGGGAAATCTCCGAAACCTCCGACCAGGCGAAAAGGTGGAATGGACCGACCCCCTCACCGCACAGGGCCTCAATATCTACCGCATCCGTGTAAAGAGCGCACAGGGCGAAGGACTTTTCACCGCCGTCAGCATCGACCTAACGCAGGGCACCGCTGCCGCTCTCGACGATGTCAAGGCGTGCTACATCAATGCCCACGACATACAGCTGACGTGGAAACCGCTTGCACAGACCGCCGATGCCGAGGGACGTCCCATCGACCCGGAAAACGTTTGCTACACCGTCTACCGCGACGGAGAGATGATTGCCTCTGGACTTGAGGAATGCCGCTACACCGACCGCGAGCCTGCTGCCGGAATGTCCGACGAAAACGGTACGCTCCGCTATGCCGACTACAAGGTTTCGGCAGTGACTGCCGGCGGCGAGGGCGAAAAGACGGCTGCAAACCCCATCATGGTAGGCAACCCCTATCACCTGCCTTTCAGCGAAACCTGGCAGAACCAGGCCGAAAGCACCTGGCCATGGACACGACTTTCGTCGAATTATGCCGGATGGACGGTCGTCGGCACAGGATACGACCCCTTTGCACTCGGGGAGGACGGTGCCGGACTCATCTCATGCGGCGTCGATACCTACTACGAATCCACAGGATGGGGACAGACACAGACTCCGAGCATCAGTTTTGCCGATGCTGCCATGCCGCACCTCGCATTCTCGCTTTTCCATGCGCCCGACTATTCCACAAGCAACTCCCTCCAGGTGGGATACATCGTCGAAGGTGCCGACACCGTATGGGTGAGTCCTGCCTACTTCTGCTGCGACGGCGAGAAGGGATGGCAACGTCACGAACTCGACCTTCCGGCTTTGGCCGGACAGCCAAGGGCTTCCGTCATCTTCAAAGCCACCATGGCGGGAGAGCAGAATACCATTCACCTCGACCGCGTGGAAATCACCGCCGGCGAGGCGGCGGACCACGAACTGATGTTGGCAGACCTGCTCTCGCCTGCCTACACCTACCACGGGTTGAACGAGGACGTTGAGGTGAAGGTCCGTAACCTCGGCAACCTCGACCTCAAACGCACCGCCACCGTAAGCTTCAGCATCGACGGCACCGAAACGGATGTCCGCCACATTTCGTCCCTCGCTGCCGGAAATGCCGAAGCAATGACCTTCCTGCTGGAGACGGCTTCCCTGGACGAGGGGACTCATACGCTTGCCGTCACACTCGTTGCGGACGAGGACAAGGTGACGGAGAACAACACCCTAAAGGCCACCATCGACATTCTTCCTGCCAATATCCCCGCACCTACGGGTCTTGAAGCCCTTCGGAATGCCGGTGAAGAAGACCTCATCGAACTCCGTTGGCAGGCTCCCGACGAAAGTCCGCTGGCGGAACCCCTCGTCGAAGGTTTTGAAAGGTATGAGGCTTTTGCCATCAGCGACATCCTGCCTTGGACGCTTTACGACGGCGACGAAGCTTATCCCTATCTCTTTGCCGACATCAACGGCAGTGTCCTCGAATGGCCCAACAACCGCGAACTCCAGGCCTTCATGGTCTTCAACCCCAAAGCGGCGGGACTCGACGCTGCCTTCACAGCCTATGAGGGCGAACAGTGCCTCATCAACTGGGCGGCCGCCGGAAACCGCAACGACGACTGGCTCATCTCGCCACGCCTCGACGGACACAAGCAGATTGTGAGCTTCTATGTCCGAGGCGTCGACAGCCAGGACAACGACGAAACCTATGACGTGCTCGTGTCGTATACCGACGACGACCCCGACAGTTTCATCAGCCTGTGCGGCGTCAACCAGCCCGTGGCCACCGCCGACTGGCAACTGGTGCACTTTGCCCTTCCCGAAGGGGTGCGACACTTTGCCGTCCGCTATACCGCTGCCTTACAGAAAGGCATCATGGTGGACCGCCTCCACTACCGCGCCGCTCCGCATCTGCCCATTGCAGGATACAACGTATATTGCGACGGAGAACGCCTGAACGACACGCTTGTCAAAGCATGTTCCTACAATGTTTCGCTCACCGGAGCCGACGCCCAGACGGCGTTCACCGTACGTGCCGTGGTGGCAGAACGCGGTGAGGGTCCTGACAGCGAGGCGGCTCATCTCGACGACACCGGTATCGATGTGGTAAATGCTGCGGCTCATTCCGTCGTCCGACGCTTCACCCCGGACGGCAGACGCACAGGAAGCTCGGCTCACGGCGTCGTCATTGAACAACTTTCTGACGGAAGCGTACGCAAGACCATTCGCTGACGCACTCCCTTAAATCCTCTTATTCTCGTGTTTCAGGCCCCGTCTCCCCGGCAAAGGGAGGCGGGGTTTGTGGTACTATGCTGAACTATGGGGCCTTATACTCCACTTCTCTGCGCTCTACTTCCCCCAAAAATCCCGTTTCCGGGGTCTCTCTCCCCCTTTCTCCTGCGTCCGCTGTACATAGTGTCGCATTTATTTGCTAATTTTGCACCGCATAAATTTTCTATTTTCCTTTATACAAAACCATATTATAGAGGGCAATCCCCCACCCCTCGTACCTCGTCTGCCATGAAAACCTGCTTCATTTCCCTCCTCGCCCTGCTCCTCCCGGTGTTGTCTGCCGATGCCGCAGAGCGTACCTTCCAACTCAAGGACTACGGTGTGACGCCGGGGGCCGACAGCCTCTCTGTGCGCATCGACCGTGCACTGAAGACCATCCGGCTGTCGCTCGGCAAGGGCGAACGTGCCAAGGTGGTGCTTGAAAAGGGCACTTACCGCTTCGTCCCCGAAGAGTCGGTGATGCACGACTTCTACATCTCGAACCACGACCAGGTGGTGCACCATCCCACCGCACTTTGCATCGAGGCTTGGGACGGCCTCACCGTCGATGCCAAGGGCAGCACCTTCCTCTGCACAGGACGCATGCTCCCCGTGGCCATCTCCCACAGCCGCCACATCAGGGTGCTGAACCTCTGCGTGGACTTCGAGACGCCCCACATCTCACAGGTCACCGTTACCGCAAACTCCGCGGAGGAGGGCATACGCTTCAAACCTTTGGACGAAGTGAAATGGCGCATCAACGCCGACGGACGCTTCGAGGCGTACGGACCGGGATGGGACCTGACGTACAACACCGGCATTGCTTTCGACGGCGAACACCGCTACATCGTGCCGCAGACCTCGGACCTCTGGATTGACATGAACGCCTGCCGCACCACGGCTGACGGCGAGGTGTGGGCTCCGAACTGGAAAAACGAACGCCTGAATCCCGGCACCCGCGTGGCGCTACGCTCCTACCACCGTCCGGCACCGGCCTTCGCGGTGAACGAAACGGAAGGCCTCGACATCCGCAACGTCACCGTATACTATGCCGAGGGTATGGGCATCGTGGCACAACGCTCGGCCGACATCCGCCTCCATGCCTTCAACGTAGTGCCGAACGTCGCCGCCGGACGCTACTTCTCCACACAGGCCGATGCCACACACTTCGTACAGTGCCGCGGCGACATCACCGTGGAGCACAGCACCTTCGACGGCATGATGGACGATGCCATCAACATCCACGGCGTATACCTCCGCGTGCGCGAACGCTTGGACGACCATACCCTACGCCTGTGCTTCGAGCACGGGCAGGCCTATGGCTACAACTGGGGCGATGCGGGCGACACCGTGGCCTTCGTACGCAGTGCCACCATGGACCAGCTCCCGGAGGTAAACACCATAACGAGCATACGCCGCACATCGCCGAAGGAGTTCGTCGTGCGCTTTGCCGAACCGCTCCCCAAAGCCATCTGTGCCGAGGAGGGCTACGGTGCCGAAAACCTCACCTGGACGCCCACCGCCACCTTCCGCCACTGCACCGTGCGCAATAACCGCGCCCGAGGCGCACTCTTCTCCTCTCCGCGTAGGACGGTCTGCGAAGACAACCTCTTCGACCACACCTCCGGCACCGCCGTGCTCCTCTGCGGCGACTGCAACGGATGGTACGAGAGTGGGGCGGTACGCGACCTCACCATCCGCCGCAACAGGTTTGTGAATGCCCTCACCAACCTCTTCCAATTCACCAGCGCCGTCATCTCCATCTACCCCGAAATCCCGCATCTCGACCGGGCCGTCACCTTTTTCCATGGCGGCACACCGGGAGCCATACGCATCGAGGACAATGTCTTCGAAACATTCGACATTCCCCTCATCTTCGCCAAAAGCACCGATGGCCTGCGCATCAGGGGCAACCGCGTGAAGCACAACCACGACTTCGAACCGTTCCACTCCAACCGCAACGTCCTGCTCTTCGAACATTGTAGGAATGTGGAGGCTCAGGAGTTCTGACCCGACGAATTGCAAGATTTTTTAGAAAAGGTGGGTATCCCCCTAAGGATTTTCCGCCTCCACACCATAAAATTTTCAAAAATGGAAATTCCCTGTACATGGAAGGAAAAGGGCTACGTCTGTGAGCCCGTTCCCGAAAATACCGACATGGCCGCCGAAATACGGCGGATGGCAAAAGAGAAAAATGCCGTCATCCTGGCACACTACTACACCGACGGTGCCTTGCAGGACATTGCCGACTTTGTGGGCGACTCCTTGGCACTGGCTCAACAGGCGGCAAAGACCGAGGCCGACCTCATCATCATGTGCGGCGTACACTTCATGGCGGAGACGTGCAGCATCCTCTGCCCCAGCAAGAAGGTCATCTGTCCCGACGTTAACGCCACCTGCTCGCTCGCCGAAAGCTGTCCTGCCGACAGGTTTGCAGACTTCGTGCAGCAGCATCCCGACCACAAGGTGATTTCGTATGTCAACACCTCTGCTGCCACCAAGGCATGGACCGACGTGGTGGTCACCTCGTCGAATGCCCGCCAAATTGTGGAGAGTTTCCCCAAGGACCAGCCACTCATCTTCGGTCCCGACCGCAACCTTGGAGCCTACATCAACAGCATCACGGGCCGCAACATGCTCCTTTGGGACGGGGCTTGCCACGTCCACGAGCGTTTCTCCACCCAGAAACTCCTGGCACTGAAGGCGGAACATCCCGATGCCGAAGTGCTCGTACACCCTGAATGCAAGGCTCCTGTGGCGGCGCTCGCCGACGTCATTGGATCCACCGCCGCACTGCTGAAACATGCCGTGGCATCGAAAGCACAGACTTTCATCGTCGTCACCGAAAGCGGCATCCTCCACAAGATGCGGCAGATGGCGCCCTCGAAGACCTTCATCCCCGTACCGCCCGACGACAGCATCGATACCGACACCTGCAAAATAGACGGGCAACATGCCGCCATGAAGTGCTGCGCCTGCAACGAATGCAACTACATGCGCCTCATCACCATGGAGAAACTCTACAACAGCCTGCGGCACGAATGGCCTGTGGTGGAGGTGCCTGAGGACATCCGCACAAAGGCATTGAAACCCATTCAGCGCATGCTCGAAATTTCCGCGCAACTCGGACTCTGAACAGGGGGGTGCGGGAACGTTTTCGATAAGCGAGAGGAGAGCGGAGGAAGAGGGCGAAGCCAATTTGCTCCAGCTATCCCGAGCGTAGAAAACGAAGGCGAAGCCAGCGTTCGTAAACCACATTCTGCACCACAATCACCGTACCTACACATACACACCGGTGCCGTCGGAACAGCCCTATTCCGACGGCACCGGTTTCCTGTTTGTTGTCATCTCCCCAAAAATGGACTTTACTTACGCTGGGCGAAGTAGCAGCGCAGGCCGTAAATGCCTATCATGACAAAGCAGAGGAGGGGGAGGGCATAGCTGACATTGACACTGGGGAGTCCGAAGAGCACGTGTGCGCTGCCGCCCATGTCGATGATGCTGCCCTGAAGGACGGGCATGCAGGCTCCGCCTACAATGGCCATCACCAGGAATGCCGCACCGAGGTTGGCATCGACGGGTTCCACATTCTCCAGCGCAATGCCGTAGATGGTGGGGAACATCAGACTCATGAAGAAACTGATGGCGACAAGGCAGTAGAGGCCCGTCACACCCTCGATGAGGATGCAGCCCAACGTGCAGCACCCGGCACCGACGGCAAACAAGGTGAGGAGCAGGCGGCTGTTGACGTAGCGCATGAGCAAGGTGGCAATGAAGCGGGCGGAGAGGAAGAGGCACATGGCCAAAATGTTGTAGGTCTGTGCCGTGGCCTTGTCAATGCCCAAATGGTTGGCATACTGGATGATGAAGGTCCACACCATAATCTGTGCTGCCACATAGAAGAACTGTGCGATGACGCCCTCGCGGTAAATGCGGTTACCGATGAGATTGCGGAGGGTTGCACCGACGGTGACCTTGACGTCGGTATGCACATCCTCCACCGTCCGGGGCATCTTCATCACGGCAATGACGACGAGCATGATGAGGACGATGATACCGATGCACACATAGGGGTCGCGGATGACGGAAAGGTCGTGGAGGCGTATGGCGGCCTTCTCGCTCTCGGAAAGCGTATGGAAGACAATCTGTCCGGCGGCGTCGCGACGGTCGCTCCACAGGTTGGGGAGCACGATGAACGAGGCGACGGCCATACCGCAGAGCGAGCCCATGGGGTTGAAGGCCTGTGCCAGGTTCAGACGCCGCGTAGAGGTTTCCTTCGAACCGAGCGAGAGGATGAAGGGGTTGGCAGTGGTCTCGAGAAACGCGAGGCCGAAGGTGAGGATATAGAGCGAACAGCAGAAGAAGGTGAAACTCTGCTGTGCCGCGGCGGGGATGAAGAGGAAGGCTCCCACGGCATAGAGCGAAAGGCCGAGAAGAATGCCGTACTTGTAGTTGTAGCGGCGGATGAATAGTGCCGCGGGAATGGCCATGGTGGCATAACCGCCGTAGAAGGCAAACTGCACCATGGAGGCCTGTCGGGCAGGGAGTTCCATAACGGTCTGGAAGGCGGCCACCATGGGATTGGTAATATCGTTGGCAAAGCCCCAAAGCGCAAAGAGGGTGGTGATGAGCACGAAGGGAACGACGTAGGAAACACCGTTGTGGTGGAGGATGGATTCCCGGGTCTTTGTGGCGGAAGAGGTATTGTTCATGGATGGTTATGCTTGTGTATTTTTTTCAATACCGGAATTTTTCTTACTGAATTTCCTTAGTATTTCACTTCGTTCTTGCTGGCGATTTCGCCCATGGCAATGGCCTGTACCAGGATGTTGCCGATGGCAGTGGCTTCCACGGGTCCGGTGGTCACCTCTATCTGTGCGTGATGTGCGGTAAGGCGGTTGAGGAGCTGGTTACGGCTTCCGCCGCCGATGATGCACAGACGGCGGACGGGCTTGGGCAGCAGACGGTTCATGTCTGCAATACCGCGGGCATAGCGACGCGCCAGGCTGTTGAGGACGCAATATACCGTCTCGCCCTCGCCATGGGGTGGGGTGATGCCATGGGCAGTACACCACCCGGCAATGGCTGCTTCCATGCTGGAAGGATTGGCAAAGAGGGGGTCGTCAACATCGATTACGGCAGCGGTTTCCGACTCTTCGGCAAGGGGGAGCAGATGCTCGAAGCGGCAGTCTATGCCACGCTTTTCCCACTCGGTCATCAAGCGTTGCAGTATCCACAGCCCGGTGATGTTCTGCAACAGGTTCACACCGCCGTTCACACTGCCCTCGTTGGAGAGTCCGGCACGACGGGCTTCGGGGGTAAGGATGGGGTGGGGGAGGTCCACACCGAGGAGCGACCAGGTGCCGCTGCTGAGGAATGCCGTGGTGGAAGCCTCGGAGACCGGGATAGGTGCCGCGAACGAGGCACTTTGGGTGTCGTGGCTACCCACTGCAATGACTTTCACATCGTCGGGGAGCGAAAGTTCGGCGGCCACTTCCGGAAGTATGCGTCCGCGCTTTTCGCCGGGCATCACAATGGGAGGGAACATCTCCGGCCGCAGACCGAGACGCTGGATAAGGGGAATGTTCCATCCACGGCTGCGGGCATCGAGGAGTTCCGAAGTGGAGGCGATGGTATACTCGCAGCAGGCACGGCCGCAGAGATAGAAGCTGAAGAGGTCGGGCATGAACAGAAAACTCTTCGCTGCCTCCACGAGTTTAGGCTGTTCGCGGAGCATGGCCTGCAGCTGGTAGATGGTGTTGATGTCCATCATCTGCACACCTGCCTCGGCATAGTGGGCATCGGCATCGTGCGCCTGCATGAAGGCTTCGCACAGTCCGTCGGTACGGCTGTCGCGGTAGCACACAGGAAGACTGACAAGGTTGCCGTAATCGTCAACAAGGCCAAAGTCCACACCCCAGGTATCCACTCCGATGCTGCGGACGCGGAGGTCGGGACGTTGGGCCGCACGGCGGATGCCTTCCTTCATATCGGCAAAAAGCGAAGGAAAGTCCCAATATACATGGTTGCCTATCCGTACCTGACGATTGGGGAAACGGTACAATTCTTCTGTCTGCAACTTCCCGTCAACGATATATCCGGCCATCACGCGTCCGGAACCTCCACCGAAATCGGCTGCAAGAAAGGTGTTTTTCATGGTATAGGGATGTTCTATAAATTAGTTTATTATTCAATTAGGAAGTGTTCTTATGCTTGGCCACTTTTCAAGCTCTCACTTGTATATTTCTCTCCTTTAAACACTTACATAGCCCGCTATGCGCGTGTTTAAAGGACAGAAATCTACTGCGCGATAGCTCGAAAACTGTCTCAAGCTAATTTATAGAACATCCCTATAAAAAATAATCCGTCTCACGTGAAAGGGCTGAAAACCGAATCATATATCATTTTATTCGATTTTCAACCCTCTCTCTTTCATTGATTCAGAACAGTCCGTCCTTGGTAAGATGTCCTACGAAGTGCATTTCAAGCGCATCGATTTCCTCTTCGGTGAGGACATCGGGCTCCTTACCGGCGGCAAGGGCCTGGTAGGTGATGCGCGATGCCATCTCTAAGAACATGGCACGCTGGAACACATCGTCGAACGAGGTACCGCATACCACCTGTCCGTGCTTCAGCAACTGTATGGTGTTGCGGTTGCGGAGGGCAGCGATGACGGCCTCGGCAAGTTCGGGGCTGCCGGGAGTCTTAAAGGGGATTTCGGGAATGACGCGCCCCACATGCAGTGGAACTTCTGCCGTTACGGCAATGCTCTTCGGGCGTTCCTTGCTGCAGGCGAGCAGGGTGGCATAGGGACTCTGGAAGTGGAGCACCACATTGACGTCGGGACGTTCGAGCATGACCCCACGGTGGAAAACGCTTTCCATCGAGGGCTTCACACCGTTGAGCACTTCACCGTCGGAAAGCCTTACACACGAAACCTTTTCGCGCGTGAGGGTGGGAATCCAACTTCCTGTACCGGACACCAGCATCTCGTCGCCAAGACGCCAGCTCAGGTTGCCGCTGGAACAGATGGTAAGTCCTGCATCGCCCACACGACGGGCCTGACGCACGAATTCCTCGTAATGATATTTGTATATCATAATTTCTATTATTTATAGGTAGGACCAAAATTCTTGCAGGCACGGAAGTCAGCACCTTCCTTATCCATGCCGAAAGCATTCCATGCTGCGGGGCGGAACACCTTTTCCTCGGGCACATTGTGCATGCATACGGGGATGCGGAGCATGGAGGCAAGGGTGATGAGGTCGGCACCGATGTGTCCGTAGCTGATGGCACCGTGGTTGGCACCCCAGCTGTTCATCACGCTGTAGACATCCTTGAAGCAGTCCTTCGTGGGGTCGGTACGGGGTACGAACCACGTAGTGGGCCATGTGGGGTCGGTGCGCTTGTTGAGGATTTCGTGGATTTCGGGATCCACGTCGGCCGACCATCCTTCGGCAATCTGCAGGACGGGACCAAGACCCTTGACAAGGTTGAGGCGTGCCATGGTCATCGGCATGCCGCCACGGGTGAGGAAGCAGCTCGAGAAACCGCCGCCACGGAAATAGTCACGGTCGGCAGGGGGCCATATGGTGTTTTCGAGGATAGCCTTCTCGTCGGCATCGGTGATTTCCCACCAGTGCTTTATGGTGGCATTGCCCTCGGCATCGAGGGCACGTCCGGTGGCATCGAGGGTGGTGGCGCCGGAATTGATGAGGTGGATCATACCGTTGGCGGCAATACCTTCAAGTTTCTTGCCGGTCACACGCTCCACGGCCTCGGGACTCCAGTATGTGCGTACATCGGAGAACATCTGTGCCTTCTGCGTGAGCAGGTGCATGAAGAGCATGGTCACACCGTTGAGGGCATCGTTCTCAGTGGCTACGATGACGGGCTCGCGGCGGCCGTTCCAGTCGAAACTGGTATTGAGCAGGGCCTCGCAGAAGTCGCCGTTGGGCTTCCAGTCGGTCCACTGGCGCTGACCCTGGAAACCGCCGGCAATGGCGTTGTGGCCCAGCGATTCCTCGGGGAATCCCATTTCGCGGAGGCGGGGATTACCCTTCATCAGGTCGCGCATGATGAGGTACATCTTCGTCACGAATTCCCAATCCTGGTCCTTTTCCTCGCGGGTCTTCTGCTTTTCGGGGCGGTTCTTGTCCCACCCTTCGTTCACCTTGCAATGGGCATCCACCCATGCCTTGGCCTTGACGTATTCTTCCTTGTCGTAGATGCCTTCGTCCATGCGGCGCAGGATTTCGGTCTCATCCACCTGCTCGTTGCGCATGCCAAGGTATTCCTGGAAGAAGTTTGGGTCGACAATGCTGCCGGCAATACCCATCGCCACGCTTCCGAACGAAAGGTAACTCTTGCCGCGCATATTGGCCATCGCCATGGCGGCACGTGCCCAGCGGAGAATCTTCTCTGCCACATCGGCGGGAATGGTGTTGTCGTCAAGGTCCTGCACATCATGACCGTAGATGCCGAAGGCGGGGAGGCCCTTCTGGGCATGTGCGGCAAGGACGGCGGCAAGGTATACGGCTCCGGGACGCTCCGTACCGTTGAATCCCCATACGGCCTTCGGCCAATGGGGATTCATGTCCATGGTCTCGCTACCATAGCACCAGCACGAGGTGACGGTGATGGTGGCTCCCACACCCTCGCGCTCGAACTTTTCCTGGCAGGCAGCGGTTTCTGCCACGCGGCCGATGGTGCTGTCGGCTATGACACACTCCACTGGGCTGCCGTCGCCGTTGCGGAGATTGGTGCTGATGAGGTCGGCCACTGCCTTGGCCAAGGCCATCGTCTTTTCTTCAAGACTTTCGCGAACGCCTCCCTGACGGCCGTCAATGGTTGGACGGATACCAATCTTTGGATATTTCATATTTTCCTAAATTTTATAAAACGGGAATATAAGGTTAATTTGTTGCACGTATTTTTCATTTACAGGGGGGCTGGCATTTCATGCTTTCTTCATTTTGCAGCCCACATCATCATCTCTTCACCTGTGCGCAAATTTAACGTTTTGAATTCATAGAATTGTAATCTTCAGTGAAAAAAATGGGATAATTTAAATCCTTTTTCCAAGTTTTTTTCACCCTCAGCCCTTTTTCACGCGTTTTTCAATAAATTTGCACAGCCTGCCTTTTCGAATTGGGACAGGTCTTCCATTCATATTTTCAGAATCTTCGACTATGAAAAAGAAAATTGTGGTGCTCACCGGCGCCGGGGTGAGTGCCGAAAGCGGCTTCTCCACTTTCCGCGACAGCGGCGGACTGTGGGAGCGTTATCCGGTGGAAAAAGTGGCTACTCCAGAGGGATGGAACGAAGATCCGGTTTTTGTGAACGAATTCTACAACGGCCTGCGCCGGCAACTGGTGGATGCCAGCCCCAACGAGGCTCATCTGCTGCTGGCGGAACTTGAGAAGGACTACGACGTGACCATCGTCACACAGAACGTCGACAACCTGCATGCCCGTGCCGGTTCGACGGATATCATCTATCTCCATGGCGAACTGATGAAGGCCTGCTCGAGCCGCGACCCCGAAGACCCGCGCTACATCACCACACTCTCCACCGACCACCTCGACATCCTCCCCGGCGAAAAGGCGGGCGACGGTTCGCTCCTCCGCCCTTTCATCGTTTGGTTCGGCGAGGCGGTACCACAGATTGAACCGGCTGCAGAGGCATGCCAGAAGGCGGATATTTTCATCATCATCGGCACTTCACTGCAGGTTTATCCTGCTGCCGGACTCATACGCTATTGTCCTCCAGGCATCCCCATCTATCTCATCGACCCCAAAGAGGTCAGTGTCCCCCACAACCTTCACGTCACCGTCATACGCGATGTGGCATCGAAGGGCATGCGCAAACTTGTCGATATGCTTAAGGGGTGTTCTACAAATTAGTTTTTTTCTTCATGCCCGAAACATCACAACTTTTCAGCCGTACATCCCTCCTCCTCGGCAACGAGGCGCTGCAACGTCTGCAACAAAGCCGCGTCATCGTCTTCGGGGTTGGGGGCGTGGGCAGCTGGTGTGCCGAAAGCCTGGTACGCAGCGGCATCGGACATCTCACCATCGTCGATTCGGACTGTGTGGACGTATCCAACATCAACCGTCAGATAATGGCCACCGTCCCGAACATCGGCCGTCCGAAGGTGGAGGCACTCAAGGAACGTCTCCTCAACATCAATCCCCATCTCCACATCAATGCCCTCAGAATGGTCTACGACCGTACCACTGCCGCAGAATTCCATATTGAGGACTACGATGCCATTGTCGATGCCATCGACTCCCTGGCCGAAAAGGCGGACCTCATCCGCCATGCCTGCCGCACAAAGGCCTGCTTCGTATCGTCTATGGGAACGGCGCGGAAAATGGACCCTACACGCCTGCAGCGGGCAGAATTCTGGAAAGTGAAGGGTTGCCCGCTCGCCCGTGCACTGCGCGAACGCTTCAAACGCGAGAAGGACATGCCACGGCGGAAATTCCTCTGCGTCTTTTCCGATGAGGTATTGCCCAACCGTGGCGAGGCTTGCACACCGCCTCTTTCTTCTGGCGCTACTGCCGCAGCACCTGATGCAGACGCTCCTGCATGGCATGCCCGAAAGGTACACACCAATGGCAGTCTTTCGCACATCACAGCCATGGCAGGACTCATGCTTGCCGGCACCGTCGTCCAACATCTTGCAGACCTATAGGGATATTTTTATAAATTAGTTTGAGGCGATTTGCTACTATTGCGCAGTACCCTTTTATTCTGCAAATGCGCAATATTTTCGACCTCCTTGCCCTCTTCCGTGCCTCGCAAGGCGAAAGCCAACGCCACACAGATGAGGTAACATTGCGTAAACTTATCGAAGAAGAATTGCTTATCTCAGCACAAGATGGTTATAAGTTGTCTGACAGGTATTATGAG
>SFJN01000250.1 GCA_004555055.1 Bacteroidales bacterium
CAAGCATCCACACTCCATAGACATGGTTGTTCGTCTTGCCATCGAGATATCCATGGGTAAGGCCGAGAAACGACATACCCGGAATTTCCACCGTTTCCTCATCAAGGTCGAGGTGGAGGCGAAAACCTGTATCGTCATTGCAGAATACGCCTTTAAATACCGATTCGCCCTGTGCCACGGCTGATAAAAGAAAACACACAAAGGAAAGCAAGATACGGAAAAACATAACGCTAAACGGGTTAGAACAATTATATTCAGGGCTATACTATATTACAGAGGGTTGAGTAGTCGCTGCAAGCCCTCTACGAACTACCATGCAACAATGGTAGTGGCTAAGCATGGGTAGGGGAGTAGGGGAGTAGGAAAAGGGAAGAAGGTAAGGTTATGAAACGTCCATACACACGTACCCGGCAACAACAAGAAGAACATCACTCCTCTTCATCAGAAGTACGGAGAATCATCGTGGTGGCACCGATGGTGATGACCGCCCCATCCTCAATGCTGACGCGGTCTTTGGGTTTCAGTATTTCGTTCTTCAAGAAAGTTCCGGTACCGGATGGTCCGTCGCTAAGCATGAAATGCGGGTTCCCGTTCCCGTCCACGGTGACGTCAATACGGCAATGCGTGGTGTCGACGCTTGGGTCGACAGTCCTTATTGCAGCATTGGCGCTGGTTCCGCGCACGAAACGGCCAATGCGGTTTTCTCCTTTATGGAGCATTATCTTCTGACGGAAATGAAAGGCGTTTTCAATGACGGACAGATAGCCGTAAGCCTTTTCCGCTTCCGCTTCGTCTTCTTCTCGGTATCCGGAACAGGAATCCGGAATGGTGGATTGCGGGTTGCCGTCCTTCAGCCGTCCGGCGGACTGTTTTTTTTTTGTCACCCTGAGTCTGAACCGTTTCCGGCATTCCGGGCATTCGAACACAAGGACGTTCCCGCTGGTATAGTTGCTGTCGTCAAAGACAATGGGATTGTCACATTTCGGGCATCTTATCCTTTTCATTTGATGCTGTTTGCTGTTTTTGTGATGATGGAAGTACGGAGGTCTTTATGTGTGTACCGCACGGGGTGTCCCCGCCGTCACTGCGGCAGTTCCATCACCCATGCCTCTGCAAAGATGCGGTCCTTTGTCCGCATCGTCCTGAGCGCCTTCCAGGCTTCGTTTTTGGTGGTGAAAGCGCCGTAGACGACCCGTGTCATTTTGCCATGCCTTACTTCCCTGGCGCTTCCGTCGCCAAAATCCTTCATGGATTCCACCAATCCTGCAGCACCCTGATGGCTGACGGCACTGGCAAGCACGATGGTAAACGGCAGTGCGTTGCAGGTGCTGCCGGAGGGTGGCAGAGCCTCTTGGGGGCGTACCGTCTCTGTCACCTTTGCAGGCATTGCCGCCATCTTGCCGGCGGAGGCAGTGACGGGAGCCTCGGGAGCGTGGGTGGAATGCCGCGATGTGCCGACAGCGTCCTTTCCTCCATTTTCAATGTCCTCACCGACTGTTGTCTGCAGTAGGACAGCCGTCTGACGGAAAATCCCTGCCTCGGAGGTTTCCTGTCCGACAGCCGTACCCAATGGGATGCGGATAAAATAGAGGAGCACAAGCACGGCGACAACCGCGGCATAGCGCAGAAATGCCATGGGTATCCGTAGCGTGATGGCTTCGGCAGGCAGTGTGTGCGACTCCGTATCGCAGGTCCGGCTGTCACGGGCTATGTTGGCGGCATATACGCTGTCAAGTCCGTAATGGCGGGGCGAGAGGATACCGCAGGGCAGAGGAGTGAATTCATAGGCTCCTCCCACCACATTCCGTAGCGTCCCTACACCGTTAAGGGTAAGGCTGCCCGCAGTGCCGAGCTCGCGACGGAATTTCTCCACCTCGCGTTCAAGGATGCACAGTGCCTCGGCGTACGTCACGTCCTGATCGTACGAGATGCACTGTACAAGCAGACCGTCGTTCATAGTCAAACGTGAATTGAACGACACGTTGCGGTAAGGCGGCAGGAATACACCTTCCCTGACAATATATGATGCGGGCATATCCTGTGCTACAAAGCCCCCAAGACCGGGGACAATGACGCAATCGTGATGCAGCAGCAGGTGCTCTATGTATGTGGCAATGTCTTTCATGGCTGCAAATATACGCTTTCTCCGCCAATAAACAAACCTTTTGGGCAAAAAAGTCAAAAAGAAAATTGTCCGTCGCCGTTCCCATGGTTTTCCTCTCCACCCCTCGGAATCCCGGTCCCCGCGTCCTGCTCCTCTCCACCCCGATGTTCCCAATGCACCCCCGCCCCTAACGACAGCCTAACGCCCTCTGGTGCACGAGGGGGGGGCGTCATTTCCGGAGTTTGTTCTTGCAGGGTCCTTATTCGTAAATACCGGATTTTAGCGTATCCTTTGTCGCTCTCGAATTGCAGAATTGGCACGAAGGCCTGAAACATTCCCGTTTCCGGAAATCAAAAACATCGGACTTCTTTGACATAAAGTTCCGATGTTTTGCCTCAAAAGTACGGAGGTTTTATGCAAAGAAGTCCGATGTTTCTGTTCTTCCGAAAACCCTCTCCTTCTCCCCCCCCAAAAAAAAGTTTTGGTTCTGCGTCAATTTGGGTGATAATTCGGCGCACCTGCAAAAACCTGTGTTTCCGTTTATTACCTTTTGCTATAAAATTTCTTTGTTGTACCTTTGTCT
>SFJN01000251.1 GCA_004555055.1 Bacteroidales bacterium
AGGCTTGTAAACCATAAACACCTCCTTTTCTACCTCTAAATCACCTATAAAAAAAGCGTGCAGGATGTAAGGAAACAAGCCCCCTTACACCTTGCACGCTTGCTTTATGCAGTTTGTCTCAAAGGAAGTTACCGTATGCCGAATTGTTCAAAAATACGGTTTACAAGCCTTGGAAAACCATAGTTGCCGAGCATTCCGGGCAGCAGCCACCGAAAGTGCTCCGGAGCTGGCACCACCGCTTCTGGGGACAAACGTATCCTATAGGCTTCTGCCAGCACCATACGATGGGTAAGCTGATGACGCAGGGCAGGAACATGGCCTTCCACCTGCATCGAGCGGGCAGGAATGCTGATACCTTGTTGCTGTAGCCAACCCTGCAGCATCTCAGCCGGAGACAACTCATGTCTCCCCTCAGGGCGTTCGAACAGCACAGGCTCATAAAGCCCTTGCCAAATGTCTTTCCCGCTACGGCGGTGCACCAACAGGGCGTCGTCGGCATTCTGCACGACAACGTAGGTGAAGTGCCGCTCCGTTATAGCCACATGCCGGCTTTTCTTCGGAAGTTCCCCAACGCGTTTTCCTGCAAAGGCCTGGCAACTTCCGGCAAGCGGACAGGAGTCGCAATCCGGACGCTTTGGGGTGCACTGCAACGCGCCGAAGTCCATAATGGCCTGGTTATACAGCGCCGGTCTTTTTTTGTCCATTACGCTTTGCGCAAGGTCCCTGAATTCCCGTTTCCCCGCAGCAGTGTCAATGGGCGTTTCCAAACCGAAATAACGCGCAAGTACACGATAGACATTCCCGTCCACCACCGCACGGGCTTCTCCGAAGCAGAACGATGCCACTGCCGCTGCAGTATAGTCGCCCACCCCTTTCAGTTTTCTCAGTTCTTCGTAACACGTCGGAAAGGCTCCGAGCGCCACAATCTGCCGGGCGGCACAGTGCATGTTCCGCGCACGGCTGTAATAGCCAAGCCCTTCCCACACCCGCATCACATGGTCCGCTGACGCTGACGCAAGGTGGGCGACATCAGGAAATTCTTGGACGAAACGGGCGTAATAGCCCAAACCTTGTTCAACCCGTGTCTGCTGCAGGACGATTTCACTCACCCATACCCGATAAGGGTCCTGCGTCTCGCGCCAAGGCAGGATCCGGCCGTTCCGGGCATACCACGCCTCAAGTGTGTATGAAAATTCCATACCTTCTGTTTGCAGGTTACGCCTGTGGGGGCTACATGAAAGACTTGATACGCTGCTCCTCCGACAGTCTGCAAATCAGGATATTTCCGTCGTTTTCAACCACAATGCAGTCTTCCAGACCCTGCACCACGATTTTCTTCTCCGTAGCGGAATGTATGATGCAACGGTGCGTCTCCACAGCCCTTACCCCATTTCCCACAATGGCATTCCCGTATTCGTCGTGCGGCAACTGGTCGTAGAGCGAACCCCATGTTCCCAGGTCGCTCCATCCGAAGTCGGCAGGACAGACAAAAACCTCCTCTGCCTTTTCCATAATGGCATAGTCCACAGAGATGCTTTCGCATGTGGGGAACATGGCATCAATGGCCTCCTGCTCGGAGGGTGTGCCGTAAACATGTTGCAGGGCTTCGAACTTTTCTGAAATGTCCCGGGCATAAACCCTGAAAGCATTCACAATGGTCGAAACGTTCCAGACGAAGATGCCGGAATTCCAATAATAATTCTTCTGACGGATATAGGTCCCGGCAGTTGCCAGGTCAGGCTTTTCCTTGAAAGCATCGACACGGAAAATACCCTTATGTCTCAGTGCGGAAAACGAAAGGTCAGCACGGATATAACCATACCCTGTAGCTGGACGTGAAGGTTTTATGCCAAGTGTCACTATGCTATCCGTCTCGGCAGAAAACGACAGGGCCTCTCCCACAATTCTGCGAAACTCCTCTAAATCCTTGATGTCATGGTCAGCTGGCGAAACCACCACATTTGCCCGCGGATTCTCTGTCTTGATACGCCACGACACATAGCAGATGCAGGGTGCCGTACCTCTGCCGCAGGGCTCAAGCACGACGTGGTCTGCGGGAACCTCCGGAAGCTGTTCCCTGACCAGTTCGGCAAACTGCGCCCCTGTGACCACCCAGACGTTTTCAGGACGTATGACGCCCCGGAAACGGTCTACTGTAAGCTGTAGCATCGTGCGCCCCACACCCATAATGTCCAAAAACTGTTTCGGGCGCGCTGGGGTACTCATCGGCCAGAAGCGGCTACCGACACCGCCTGCCATCACCACAAGATGATTCTCTGTCATTCCCATTGACATTTTTCTATGTTTTCAGTGTGATAAAACTAAGGAGAGGGGGAAAGGGAGGAAGAATAGGTGTTGCTGCTGCCTCCCTTATCTGTCAGCCCCCACCCTGAGGGGTTACCGGTTAAGACATGACCGGCGAGGGCAAAATTAACAATAAAAATCCGAAAACAAGGTCCTTAAAGAGCATTATTTGCCGTTCTAACCTTACTTTTTATCCTCACGTTAAACCGCAGGCGGGCAAAAGCACATCCGCATCATCCCTTTCATCGCACACCTCCGAAGGGGGAAGCCACACAAAAAGACCTTATGTTCCATACTTTCCATTCCATTTCGAGTAGTCAGGAGCCAACCGCAAAACTTTTATAACTTTATTTATTATTGGCAAAATGGAC
>SFJN01000252.1 GCA_004555055.1 Bacteroidales bacterium
AAACGCCAAGTATGAATGACGGGAGGCACACTTCCTTAAGGTCGCCCAGTGCGGACTTTTTCTTTTTCTCTCCATTCGGTCCGATAAAAAACTCATCACCAGCCTTGATAGTTTGATCCTGTTGAATAAGATCAACGAGCGCTCGTACAAGATTGATATCCTTATGAACCGTCTCGCTCACATCGAGAAAGTCATTTACAAACCCGATCATCCCGTTCAGGGCGGTTTGATAGTTGTTCCTTATGATCTCATCGAATGCGCTTATGACCTGATCATCACCAAACGGGAAATAGGTGCTGGTTGATGTTTCGCATCTCTTGTAGTTGTTCACTATGGTCTTGAGCTTTTCCTTGCCGGGATCAACGTAGGCGGGATTGATGACCTTGATGAGTCCCACCAGAACTTCCGGGTCTGATAAGCCGTCGCTGTCGCCGTCGTAGTGTTCTCTCGCATTCATTCGTTGCTGGAGGGCTTGTAACACCAACGTGAAGAAGGTGCCTCCGCAAAGGCGAGGATATTCGTTTATTGTCACAGGTTGTCCCTCCGATTGACATTGTTTTACATGCCGAAAAGTGGCGGCTGTTTCGGCTTTTCAATTCCCAACAAACCCCACTAAAACATATTATAGCACAAAAAACCCGAAATTACAATCCCCTGCGTTGAATTCACTATGGCCGGTTTATAAAAACTTTTTCGGTCGCTGACCTTATAAACCTTATGAACTATGGCAGCTGACCTTACAAACGATTAGATAGCTCTTGTGGAAACCCCACAGGAGCCTTTTTCCTCTGTGGTTTCCGCAAATCTGAAAACCTACGGAGGAAATCTAAATGTCAAACAATCGTTTCTTTATCCCGGTCAACGGGACCCCTATCGAGGTCAGCGAGGAAGTTTACAGGGCTTACTATCAACCCATTTGGAACACCCGCTACCACGCCCAAAAGAACGGCGAGTGCCGCTGCACCAAGGCCCAGCTTTGGAAGTGTGACGGTGTTTGCCCCGGCTGCCCGTTCTACGCTGCCGGTAAGAAGGTTTCTATCGACACGCCTATCGGCGGCGAGGAAGACGAGCTTACCCTTGGCGACACGCTGGCCGACGACTCACCGTCTGCGGAGTCCATCCTTATGGACAAGGAACTGCTCGACGCTCTGTACGACGAGCTTAACCGCCTTGACCCGGACGGCAGACGCATCTGCGAGCTCATCATGCAGGGCAAGACGGAGCGTGAAATCGCTGCCGACATGGGCAAACGCCAGTCGACCATCAACTACCAGAAGAACAAAGTGTTCTCCATCCTGCGTGAAGCCCTGAAGGACTTCATCTAATACCTAACAAAGGCCGCCGTGGAAGCAATTCTGCGGCGGTCAAAAATTTTTTCAGATTTTTTCGTTCAAAACCCCGGTTTTCCTCCAGTGGGTACTGAGGACAGCAAAACAACATAGGTCCTCAGAAAGGAGGAACCGCCAATGAGTGAGTCCAGACCAAACAAGGCCGTCACCGATGAAGAGCTCATCGGAGTGCTTACGGCAATCAGCGTAGTGTCAAGACGTCTGGCAAGGAAGCTGATCCAGCTGAACCAGACAAGCCAATCTCAGGAAGGAGGAAAACGTTATGAGCAGAATGAGCGAAATGGAAGCGACCATCAGGGAGTTGCGGGATATTGCATCTTCTATTAACGACATCGCCAACTGGCTGACCGGCGCATTCAGCGGCAGCGAGGAAGCGGCCCCTGCTCCGGAACCGGAAAAAGCACTCACCCTTGAAGAGGTCAGAGTGATTCTGGCAGAAAAGTCCCGTGATGGCTTCACCGCTCAGATCCGTGACCTTCTCCTGAAGTACGGTGCCAAGAAGCTCTCCGAGGTTGACCCGGCAAGCTACAAGGCTCTGGTAGCGGATGCGGAGGTGCTCGGCAATGGCTAACCACGCACTTCTCTCTGCATCGTCCTCGCACAGGTGGCTCAACTGCCCACCTTCGGCAAGGCTCTGTGAAGGCTATGACGACAAAGGCAGCGATTTCGCAGCCGAAGGTACCGACGCCCACGCCCTCTGTGAGTACAAACTCCGGAAGGCACTCGGCATGGAGGCAAATGACCCGACCGAAGAGCTCACTTGGTACAACCCTGAAATGGAAGAATGTGCCAACGGGTATGTGTCCTTCGTAATGGAGCTGGTCGAGGAGGCCAAGAAGACCTGCCCGGACCCCGTGGTCCTGATCGAACAGCGGCTCGACTACTCCAAGTATGTCGAGGAGGGCTTCGGCACCGGCGACTGCGTCATTATCGCAGACGGGACGCTCCACATCGTGGACTATAAGCACGGCAGAGGCGTTCTGGTCGAAGCCGACGACAACCCGCAGATGAAGCTGTACGCCCTCGGTGCGCTGGAGCTGTTCGACTGCATCTACGACATCGACACCGTCAGCATGACCATCTACCAGCCTCGACGCTCCAACGTCAGCACCTTCACCATTCCGAAGGACGAACTCTACGAGTGGGCCGATCAGGTTCTGGCCCCGACTGCAGAGCTTGCCTTCAACGGAGACGGTGAATACCACTGCGGCGAATGGTGCCAGTTCTGCAAGGCCAAAGCTGACTGCCGTGAAAGAGCCAACGCCAACATGGAGCTTGCCAAGTTCGAGTTCAGG
>SFJN01000253.1 GCA_004555055.1 Bacteroidales bacterium
GAAGAATGAGGCGAACCGCAAGATGTTCGCCATGCAGGTTATACAAGCGGTGGCGCAAACGGCGCAAAACGCCATTTCTGCCTACGGCTCTGCCGCCGCCATTCCTGTTATCGGCTACATTCTTGCTCCGATTGCCGCTGGTATGGCGGTCGCTGCCGGTATGATTCAGATTGCGGCTATCAAGAAACAACAGCAAGCATCGGAGGCGCAGGGCTATTCTGCGGGCGGTTTTACTCCCGACGGACGCTCCGACGAGCCTGTCGGCATCGTGCACGCTGGGGAATGGGTGGCTTCCCAAAAACTTGTGAAGTCGCCGAAAACTCGCCCGATTATCGAGGCTCTGGAATACGCCCAACGAACTAACACTATCGGCTCGCTCGCCGCAGCCGATGTGTCGCGTTCTATCACTGCTCCGATGCTACTTGCTTCGCAGCCGCAACAATCTGTTCAGCCTAATGTTGTGGTGAACATTCCACCACAAGCAAATTATAACTCCGAATTGACTTCTACAATCCGAGAGTTAAAAGATAGACTGAACGAGCCTTTTGTCACTGTGGCTACCGTCACCGGCGACAAAGGTATCAACAAGGCTCAGGAAGATTACGAACGCTTGATTCGTAATAAATCGCCCAAATCAAGGAAATAACTCTTTATCGTACCTCTTAACTCGTCCCTTTATGAAAATACTTATAAACGGCAAACTCGCTGCTCTCAAGGAGAACACTTCGTTTGAATACATCGCCGACAACCGCCTTTTCAGCGGCTCTGACGGCTATTCGCTCACAATCACCTTTCCGCTTCGTGGATGCTCGCAGAACCTGAGCATCTTCGGCAACATCAACCGTGCCGATGTGGCGGCTAACAAGGTGATTTTCGACTGCCAGATAATTGACCGTGCGCTCATGCTGCATGGCTCCATCGTCGTGACTGAGATTTCCCAAGCCGAAGTGAAAACGCAATTCCTCGAAGGTCGGTCGGAAGTGAACTTCGACACTACCTTCGATGACATCTACATCAACGAACTCGACCTCGGTTCGCCGAAATATATCACGGCTTCATCGATAACGCCGATGAATGCCTGGAACAAAGGGGTGACCGACCTCACTTTCGTGGCCTTGCCATGGGTGAATGATGCCTCGGGCAACATCCAGAACTGCACAAGATATCTACGGACGTCATATCTGTGGCACTCGGACACGAAAGGGCTGTCGTGGCAGCCGTATCTCCTTTACATAGTCAAGAAGATATGTGAGGCTGTGGGATATTCGTATGACTTCACCGCATGGGAGGAAAAGGAGGAACACCGATATCTGCTGATATGCAACACGCTCCCGTATGCATGGAACATGCCGGGCTTTGCCGATGCATTGCCGCACTGGAGCGTGTCGGAGTTCTTCGAGAAACTCGAGCTTTTCCTCGGTGCGGAGTTCGACATCGACCACCGTGGTCGACACATCGCTTTTGCTTACACGCAACAGATGATTGAGTCGCTTCCGCAGGTGACTGTGGAAAAGGTCGTCGACGAACACACAGTGGAGGTCACGGTGGAGGACGACAACTGCGAGTATCGTGAGGCGAAGAACCTTTTCTATGCGGAATGCGACCACGAGATGTGGAAGTTCTATTCGTGCGACTGGTTCATCACGGCACGCAAGGGCAGTGCAGCAACTTATGACACTCTGTCAAATCTGCTGGTGATGAACAAGGGGCTGTCGACATGGAGCGGCAACAATGACCGCGGCTCGAACATCGGGAGGCTGTTATACGCCAGGGATGTCGACATATTCTTTGTCGTGAGGGCGGTGGAGAAGACTCTCGTGGAGGAACGGGAGTCTCTACCTAACGTGTACAGCTACAAATGCATACTGCAGCCGGTGAACATGTTCGGCGGCCGCATTGTGGACGATGCCGACGACGCTGACAGCAACGAGGTGGAATTCGTCCCTGCGTGGATTGACTACACCGACTCAAGCCACGGCAGATGCCTTTTCCTGTCGTTCTCGGGGTATGCCGACAACGAAGGGTCTTCGTATTCCTCTCTAGACTCGGTGGAATCCTTCAAGGAACACGTCGACGGCACTTTCTTTCAGCCGGTTTCCGTGCAGACTCTCGAGGCTGGCGAGAAACAGCAGAAATGCGAGTACTACGACAAAATCTACATCGGTTGGTGGGACGGTGCTGCCGACTACAACGGTACGCTGCCTTATCCCTACACCGATGACGTGGTAATTGCGGATGACTGGAGCGGCTACTTCACTCCGCACACTTCGTTGCGGCTGAACAAGGCAAGCCTTAACGCTACCAGAAAGGTCAGGAAGATAAATCCGAAGCAGAAAGCTACTTTCAAGTTTCTTTCGGACTCTATCCCGAACCCTCGCTCGCTGTTCGTCATCCGTGGCAAACGATACCTTTGTGAAAAAATAACTGCGACATTCACCGAAAACGGAATGTCGCAGCTTCTCAAAGGCTCGTTCTACCCGGTCATAGACTAATATAGAACATTGTTTTGACGATATTTGAAACGAATAGTGAAACGAAAAGTATAACGACTTTTACACCGAAAAGTACAACGATTTTTACACCGAAAAATACAACGACTTTTACACCGAAAAGTATAACGACTTTTACACCGAAAAGTATA
>SFJN01000050.1 GCA_004555055.1 Bacteroidales bacterium
ATTTTGTGTGGAGCGGCGCGGAAGAGCGTACGATGACCATGCATGGAAGTTTTGTGACTTAACCGATGGAGCAGCGAGAGGAGAGGCAGAGTTTACTCAGACTATGCCGAGCACAAGAAACGAAGGTAGCAATGCCAACGTAAGCAAATACATATTCAGTATTCTCCATAAAACAAACATATGATAGACGAAGAGAAAGATTTTGATAGAACAGACGACGCTCCCCGCCGTCGACAGCGTATCATCTCACGCGATACGGAACGGGTATATTCCGCTTCGCAGGACCAAGGTGAGCGATTTGATTCGGTAGAGACAGAGCGCTATATCAAAAGAGTTATACAGTCAAGGTCGAAGGAAGAACTTACGGCCGCCCTGCGTGCACTAAAGGAGCAGGCTATGCCGAAGAAAAAGCGTGGGCGTCCCTCAAAGCGCGATCAGGAAGAACAGCGCATTTTAATGGAGACCATAGCACGGCATATGGACGAAATCAATGCTACGCGTGCTGCGCTTACCGGCGATGTTTCCGGCCAGCCCCTTGACATCTTTGCTGATGTACCCTTGTTGGAGAACGACTCTGACGATGTCATGCAGCAAAATCAGGAGCCCATGCCCGAAAACAAGGAAGAAACGGCTGCCCAGCCTGCCGACCAAGGCGAGGATGTGCCCGAATTTATCCGTATGCAGCAGGCCAGCCCCCAGCCACTCCCCGCAGAGAATGTCTTGGAACAGCATGAGATTCCGGGTTTTATCCGTATGCAGCAGAAGGAAGGAAACCTCCCTGAAGACAAACCGGAGGGAGCAGAGGTTCAGCACAAGGAAAAGGAGGAGGCCGCTTCCAACGTTCAGCAGGCTTCGACAACCCAAGAGGGAAGTTCCTCTACGCTTGCCATGCTTTGGAACCAGGGCATTGATTTCCATGTCATCCAGGACGTTCCGCAACTCTCCGGATTCGATATGGTGACGGACATGGTGCAGAGTCAGGAGCCTGCGGTGCAGCGCAACGATGAAGTTCCCGATTATCTGGCCCGTACGCGTTCGTTCTTGAGCCGTGCCGGAGTACCGATGAACAATCGCATGCCCCAGCCGCAGCGCGTGGCAGAGCCTGTTCAGGAGCGCACTCCGATGCGCGAAATCACCATCGTTTGCGAAGGAGTGCTTGATGTGGGCGAAAAGGACAAGCAGGGAGTGTTACGGTCTTCCGACTACAACTATCTTGCATCGCCCGACGATGTGTTCATTTCCCTGCAGCAAGTACGGCAGTTTGCCCTCAAACGCGGCGACGTGGTGCAGTGCAAATGTCGTCCGCCTCGGGCAGGTGAGACCAAATACATCTTCCTCGAACCCATCACCGTCAACGGACTTGCTCCCCAGCGTGTCCGCGACCGTGTGAACTTCGAACATCTCACCCCCCTGTTCCCCGACTCCCAATTCAAACTTTCCCGTGCCGGCACCCGTGCTCCCCTCAGTTGCCGTATCGTCGACCTCTTTGCCCCCATCGGAAAAGGGCAGCGCGCCCTCATCGTGGCACAGCCCAAGACCGGAAAGACCGTGTTGATGAAGCAGATTGCCAATGCCATTGCTGCAAACTACCCAGAAACCTATCTGATGATGCTCCTTATCGACGAGCGTCCTGAGGAAGTTACCGATATGTCGCGCACTGTGAATGCCGAGGTCATCGCCTCAACCTTCGACGAGTCGGCGGCAAACCATACCCGCATAGCGCAGATTGTACTCGAAAAGGCAAAGCGAATGGTGGAATGCGGGCGTGATGTCGTCATCTTCCTCGACTCCATCACCCGTCTGGCACGTGCCTTCAACGCCATTACCCCCATGAGCGGACGCATACTTACCGGTGGTGTCGATGCCAATGCCCTGCAGATGCCGAAGCGCTTCTTCGGTGCTGCACGAAACATCGAGGGTGGCGGCTCGCTTACTATCATTGCCACCGCACTCATTGACACCGGAAGCAAGATGGACGAGGTCATCTTCGAGGAATTCAAGGGAACTGGAAACATGGAACTCCTCCTTGACCGCAACCTTGCCAACAAGCGCATATTCCCCGCCGTCAACCTTATCCAATCGAGCACGCGCCGCGAAGACCTGCTCCTTGACGAGCAAACCGTCAACCGTATGTTCGTTACACGCAACTACATGGCAGACATGAGTCCGGTAGAAGCTATGAATTTCCTCAAGCGCCGTCTTGAGGACACTGTCAGCAACGAGGAATTCATTGCTACCATCAACCGTTGACCATTTTGGCATACGGGCACTGATTTTTTAGGAAGTCCGGTACGGCACCTCTCTTTTCTGGGGGGTATCGTACCGGTTTTCTTTTCCCCTCAGCCGCCCGGAATGTGAAAGGAATGTCCCATCCAGGTTGAGAACCTCTGAGTGTAGCCTTGCAGAAATCATCGTGAGTGTCAGAAATGGGCATACAATCATTTTGCCACATCATGTCATACGATTCCCATCTCATTTGTTCTCATTACGGGAAATATGGCGTCACCTCCTTTCCCATATGGGGAGGAATGCTTATCTTTGCCATGGCGAGAAGACGAAGTAAAACGAAGGATAATTCAATGTTTCTTGCCGGATGGAAAATGTTTCTTCTGTCCGGTTATTTTATATCATCATTTATATAACCATTCATCTAAATAGTTCATGATGAAAAAATTTTTATTGCTGACCCTTTGTGGGATTGGAGCGGCTGTCCATGCCCAGAACTTCGATGCCTACAAGTTCTATGACTTTTCAGAATCCACCTGGCAGGATTGTTATGGCGATGAATACCCAGCCATCGGCGATTTCTACCATGTCTCGTCCAACGGTCGCTTTGCCGTGGGATGTGACGACAACATCGGTACAGGGTGCTGCTTCTTTTGGGACGCTGCCGATCCCGAGGGGATTTCTTTCATCAACGAGGCGGACTTCAACCGTTATACCCTCCGCGACGTCAGCAACAGCGGTCTGATGGTCGGCAGTTTCGAGATTCGGGATGAGGAAGACCCGGAATCGCCCGTTGTGGTGTACCCCGGAATCTACACTCCTGAGGATGGTTGGAAGGCACTTCCCGTTCCTGAGGACTATTCCGAATACTATGCCGTCAATACCGATTTCCTCAACGACGCCCGTGCCATTTCGGCCGATGGAAGCGTCATTGCCGGACACTTCTACGTCACCCGTGGTTACAAGGACACTCCCTTCGGACTCCTTGAGCGCGTGGTGCATGCCCCGGCACTGTGGAAACGCAATGCGGAAGGCGAATACGAACTCACCATGCTCGACCAGATTTACAAGAACAGCAAACTCTATGACAATGGGGAGTTGAAAACCGTGGAAGATTCGGTGAACTTCACCACCTTCATGGTCTACGACATCAGCGACGATGGTACGCTTATCTGTGGCATGAACGAGGCCGGAAGCGGTGGTTTCAACCCCGTCATCATCCGCGACGGACAGCTCATCCAACTTTTCGAGTGCGGCAATGAGGCGGAATACGACGATGACGGCAATCTGATTGCAGAGGTGAACTTCAACGGAGGCATCTGCGGCACCATCGATGCGCACAACAATGTCTATGGCTATTACCAAACTGCCACGCTCGAGAACAAGTATTTTATGTATACCCCAGACGATGAAATGGTGTTTCTCGACGACTTTATTCTCTGTGGCGATGCCTTCGGGAACAAGTACAAGCAGTCGAACGGCAGCCTGCCTTACACCCGTGCCTGCAGCGATGACGGTAAGGTTCTTGTCGGCGGTGTCGTCATTAGCCTCGGATACGGTGTAGGTGAAGCCCCTGCACTCTTGCTTGCTGATGATTACCAGGTAGGAGTTCAGGGCGTGAATCCCGATGCTGTTGAAGTGGATATCGACATCAAGGGGCAACACCTCTTTGTCAATGGCCGTTACAGCACGGCAACTCTTTACGATGCTGCCGGACATCAGGTGGCTCGTGGTGGCCAGGGATATGTTTTCGCGCTGTCGAATATTCCTGCAGGCACATACATCGTACGGGTCGTTACAGCAGAGGGGGAGAAATCCTTCAAGTTCGTTCGATAGCTTTCCGCATGCAGTCCCCCATAATTACTGTTTAGTTTGAAAGAGGGAGGAAAGGAAAGTTCCGTTGTAGGCGCTTTTCTTTCCTCCTTTGTCTTTTTTGCCTTTGTACTTTTTTCCCATTGTACCTCTTTCACTTACAGAAAGCCCATATGAAATATCTGAAATCCCTGTTATCGTCCATCCTTTTTTTGAGTACATTCCTTTCGCTCCGTGCCGAAGACGATTCCAGCATCCTTTTGGGCAACAGCACCAATCGTTCTGCATATCTCATTTCCGCAGGTACAGCAGGTGCTGCCGGTGCGGCATTGTGCTATGCCGATGCCACGCTCGCAGCCTTCAGAGGTTGTAGCATCAGTGGTTTCCGCCTCGACCTCTATGCCCCTACGGGCGAGGACTCGTTGCGGTTATTCGTAGCCCGTTCACTCGATGCCGAGCCTTTGGCCGAATGGGTGACAACTGGTGTGAAGAAGGGATGGAACACTGTTACGCTTGACATGCCGTTCACCATTCCCGACGACGGACCATTGGTTATGGGTTATGAAATTCTCGGAGCCAGATACCTGCGGTATGCCGACCCTTTGCTCCCTTGTGAAGAATACAGACGCGTGAACGGAGGGGAATGGCAACCCGTAAAGGACGCTATGAGGGCTTCGTTCCAGGCTGTCCTTACCGGAGAGCGTTTGCCGGAGCGCAATGTCCTGCTCACCTGGTCGCGTCTGCCGCATTATGGCTGGATGGGAAAGGACATGCGTTTTGAGGGCACTTTCGTAAACTTGGGGACGGAGGCTGTGGAGGAGTTCATCGTCGATGTGTCTTTAGGCGATGAGGTCCTGCATTCCGAGGCTTGCAGCACAGATGCGGTAGAGCCTCGAGGTTCCGGACGCTTTGCCTTCACTGTCCCCACGCCCTACCGGGATTTCCTTGGGAAGCTGACGTTGGCCGTGACGCAAGTCAACGGTGGTGACGATGCCAGCCCCGGCGACAACCTGTCGGAGGTGGCAGACTTCATGTGCAGAAAGGAGGATTTCACTCCGCGTACCATACTCATGGAGGAATTCTCTACGGAAAACTGCACGAACTGCCCCAATGTCCACAAGAGTGTCATGCTCTTTGCACAGGACAGGACGGACATCATCGAGGTCATTCATCATGCCGGTTTTCTGACGGACAAACTTACGGTTCCCGAGAGCGAGGAAATGCTGTGGTTCTATCCTACGGACAAGCTCTATGCTCCTGCCGTCATGTTCGACCGTACAAATTTCGCTGATGCACTTCCCGACATCTATGCTGACGGTACCCCCGTGACGGGAATCACCCTCGAGGGTTTGAAACGCCAGTATGCCGAAGCTGCGGAGGTTCCGGCCTTTGCCGCCCTTCGGCTGTTTGTAGATCCTGATGTCTGCGCTCGCACCATGCAGGTGGAAGTGATGGGCGACATGTTGCTTCCTTTCGACGATGCCCTCGGCAATCTCCGTCTGAACGTCTATGTCACCGAAGACAGTATTGCCAGTCAGACGCAGCGTGGCGCTTCTGGCACATACCATCATCGCCATGCCCTGCGGAAAGTCCTGACACCGGCGTGGGGAGATTCCGTTTCCGACGATTGCATTTCGGGCCGTTATGCTGTGGAAATCCCTGACGGCTGGCAGTTCGAAAGGCTCAGCGTGGTGGCATTCCTTACGGCCTACGACGGCCACGATGCCAATCGTTCGCCCGTGTTGGCAGCCACCGAGTGCAGTGTCGGCGACGAGATAGTAGGCATTTATTCCCCCGTCTCAGCATCGGGCATCCCCTCCCCACAATGTTTCTATCATTCTGGTGGCGCCTTCTGCATCCCGTCGAAGGCCGCAGTCTACGACCTTTCCGGTCGCCGCGTTGCCGGACAAGCCCCCCGTGGCGTTTATATCATGAAGTGACGCTCCGCTCCAAAATAAAGGGGCATTGTATCCCCTATGTATCCCCTAATGAAAAAGACCTCCGTACACACTTCCAAAAAAGTGTATGGAGGTCTTTCGTTGTATTCTGTGGGCGGCGTGCTGTGCGGTATTATACGCCGCTGGGCTTCATGAGGTCGCGGCGTGCCACCTTAATTTTCAACGGGTCGGTCCCGTCGGCAAGCACAGTGACGTTGATGGAGTCAGAGCCGGGCACTTGAAGCAGTGTCTTGGCATCGTACGAGGTGATGAACTGCGTGCTTCCGGCAGCCGATTCCGTCTTGCTGCTGTGACGGTTGTAGAGGAGTCGGAGTATGGCAGTGTTCTGCTCGCTTTCGTTATATTCGAGCACCATGTTCACAGTGGGGCGGATGCCTTTCATGTCCTTTGCGGAATAATTACCGGTGACAATGGCATTGAGATATCCGTTGGCAGTCCACACCTGGTCCATACGGCTGATGGGGAAGATGCTGTCTGCGACATTGATGTTTTCAGCTTCGGCCTCTGCCGGAAGTTTGATGGGGAGCGTCTGGATGTACTGTCCGCCGCGGAGTTCCACCTCGCGGACGATGCTGCCCTTGTCGGTCTCTTCTACCTTGGTCCTGTCATATTCAAAGTAGAATTCGGCACGTTTGTTTTCGCCGAATCCCTTTCCGGAAGTTAGGTTGCTGACGCTGGCAGCGGTAGGGTAGGCGATGACGTTCCGGTCGCCGTAGAGGACGTAGGTGTCGCCCTGTTTGCCAATGGTGAACATGCCGTAGTAGGAGTTGACGCTATCCTCGTCGTCGTTGAGGCACGATACAAAAGAAGCGAGTACCATAAGGAAACCCGCAAAGGAAAGAAACTTTTTCATTGAATGGTATTTTGTTGAATGTTTATGTTATATGTCGAATATCGATGGTGTGCAATGGTTACCGGACTATACGACTGTTATCCTAAAAATGCAAGAAACGGCAGATTATTGCACCGCGACAGGCGAAAATTCGCAGAAAACAGCGATATTTGCCCATATTCCGTGCAATGTTTACACGGTTCATTCATTCTTCTTTACAGAAAACCTTCATGCAAAAGCCGGATAAAAACACAGACAGCATCCTGATTCAACGCTTCAGGGACGGTGAGACAGGCGCGTCGAAAGACCTCTACGCCCGTTTCTCCGGGAAGGTCTGTGCCATTTGCCGTCGCTACCTTTCTGACGAGGAAGATGTGAAAGATGCCATGCAGGAAACCTTTATTCGGGTGTTCCGTCACATCGACCGCTTTGAATACCGTCAGGAGGGTGGACTGTGGGCGTGGATAGCCCGCATTGCCGGCAACGAATGTATGTCGATGTTGCGTCGGGAGGCCATGATGCCCACCTCGCCGTTGGAGGAGGATGTGGAAGTGAGCGAAGAAGACCTTGACGAACTTCAGCAGATTCCTCCGGAAGATGTGCTCGCCATGGTGCGGAAATTGCCCGAAGGCTATCGCAATGTGCTGAACCTTTATGTTTTCGAGGAGAAGAGCCACAAGGAGATAGCCGCCATGCTGGGAATCTCGCCCATGACATCGGCCTCGCAGTATTGCAGGGCGAAGCGTCTGTTACTGAAAATGATTCACGAAGCCCAAAACCGAAGGTCGCCGGCCGAAGGGAAAGGCAACGGCAACAAGCCGGCCGAAGGGAAAGGCAACGGCAACAAGCCGGCCGAAGGGAAAGGCAACGGCAACAAGCCGGCCGAAGGGAAAGGCAAGAGCATATGACGACCATGAAAGACAAGAAATTCGAACAACTTCTAAGGCGGAAGCTCGACGGTCTGGAAACTCCGCCGCCGCCCGACGTGTGGGAAAGGATTGAAGCGGCGTTTCCTGCGCAGCATATCCATGGCACGGTTCCTGGTACGCCCCGTTCCTTCCGTCTGCGTCCATGGCTGTGGACGTCAGCCGGTGCCGTCGCTGCCGCTTGTGCCCTTGTGCTTGTCTTCCATCGTGGTGCGGTGAACGATGCTTCGATGCTGGCAATTGCCGGAGATTCCCTTTCGCCTGCGAATGTTTCGGCGCGGCCTGTAGGGGGCATGATGCCGGAGTCCGCCTCTGCCATTAGCAGAGTCCGGTCGCTGCCTTCGGATGGGCGTGAAATGAATGTGTCAGCGAAAGGGCAGGGAACTTTCGGTAAAGTTCAGAAAGAGGTTCACGAAATAGTCACTGCCCATACACAGCGTCAGAACGAGATGACGGAAGAGACTCTGTTGCAAGACCGTATGGTGGCTCTTGAAAATACGGAAACCTACTCGGAAACGGGGACTGAGGGGGGAGAGACACTTCCGGATGCTACGACGGACCATGAAACGACCTATCGTGTGCTGTCGTCGGGAAGCAAATCTGCTTTCAGCAGTGCGAGAGGAAAGAGCCGGATGGTTGCCAGTGCCGGTTCTTCTGGCAGAGCAAACAGGTTCCGTGAAGGTGTAAGCGGACAAGTCTGGGTTTCTGGAAATACCTTTGGCCGGCAGACCAATAATGTCCCTAACCTGAGGGTCTATAATGAGGCTTTGCAGTCTCCTGAAGACGGTATGGTTGCCGAACCGTTACAGAATTCGGTTGCAACGGGCAATGTACGTGAGAAGCATTTGCCGCCGTTCCAGTTCGGACTTGATGTATGTTTTCCCATAGCCCCGCGCCTGGCACTCGAGACAGGTCTGTCGTACAGCATCCTGGCTTCAACGTTCGAACAGGCTTTGCCGCCTGCCGTTACCCATCAGAAGGCACATTTTGTGGGTGTCCCGTTTCGGGCGGTTGTCGGTGTATATCGTCAGAAAGCCTGGGATGTATATCTCGGTGGCGGTGGAAAATGGGAAAAATGTGTGGCTGTACATTCCGATAGTTCTGACGGCGTCGACGCTTCGCGTCCTTCGCAGTGGTCATTGCAGGTATCGGCCGGTGTACAATACAGGATTTCTCCACATGCTGCGTGCTATGTTGAACCCGGTATCGGATATTATTTCGACAACCACTCTTCGTTGAGTACGGCCTATGGGGAACGTCCCGTGAATTTCTCCTTGAAAATGGGAATACGTTTCAATATCGGTGGAAAGTGATTCACTGTTTCAAGTATCTCCCCATCATACAAATCTGTAATTTTCACAAAACAACAAATAAATCATGAAGAAAATCCTCTGTATTCTTTTTACTATGACTTGCCTTACCGTTTTCACCGCCTGCCGTACCACGGATGTGGGTGGCAGTGCCTTCACCGATGTCACATGGAACATCGTGGAGGTAGACGGCAGTGCCGTTACGGAATTCGACGAACAACCCTGCATCACTTTCACTTCCGACGGACGTTATCATGGCAATTCCAGCGTGAACAACTTTTTCGGGGGATATCGCCAGAAAGGAAAGTCCCTGCAACTTTCCGAGGGAGGTATGACACGCAAGATGGGACGTTCCATGCAGACAGAAACGAACATCATGCAAGCATTAAGTGCTACGGCTTCCATAAGGGTGGAAGGCGATAGCGCCGTCATTTTCAATGCTGCGGGCGATGCTGTCATGAAACTTCGCCGTTAATGCATAAAGGGGTGTTCTATAAAAAATTAGTTTTCCGGATCTGTTCCGGAAGCAGTGTTTATAAAATAGGAAATGCCCGACCATGGTGCCCGCCTCTGTTTTCTGTGCGGACATTATGGTCTGGCATTTCTTTTTGTCGTTGGACTTCATCCTTCGTTTTCTACGAAAACGTTGGTCTTCTATTACTCCGGCAGCAGGAATATGCTGATTTCATAGAGCAGCCATATGGGAAGCGAGACGAGCAATAAGGTGAAGGCATCGCCTGTGGGGGTGATGATGGCTGCTGCCACGAGAATGACCACCACGGCCTGGCGGCGTACGGTGCGTAGCATGGAGGCATGGAGTACGCCGAGACGTCCAAGAATCCAGCATACTACGGGAAGTTCGAACACCAGTCCCATGGCCAGGGAGAGGGAACAGAGTGTGGAGATGTAGCTCGAGAGGGTGATGCAATTCGGGATGTCCGCACTCACCTGGTAAGTGCCGAGGAAACGGAAAGTAAGGGGGAAAAGAACAAAATAGCTGACGGCAATGCCGATGATGAACATCAGGTAGCCTGCCACGAAGGCCGGCAGTGCCGCACGCCGTTCGTGGCTATAGAGTGCGGGAAGCACAAAGCGTATCAGTTCGAACACCCACCACGGTGAAGTCACTATCACGCCTATGGCCATGCTCACTTGCATGTGGACGATGAATTGCTGTGCCAGTGCGGTGTTGATGAGGCTGACGTGGAAGTCTGATACCGGATTTCCCAATGCGGCAAACAGGCGGTAGGTGAGAAAATCGGAATGCTGGGGAGCAAGGACAACGGTGAAGATTTCGTCACGGAAACAGAATGCCACCGTTGCGCACACCACTGTAATTGCCAGACAACGCAAAAATAGGGCGCGGAGCACGTCGAGATGATCCCAGAATGTCATGCCTGCTTGTTGTCGTCGTTGTTTTTGTTTTCGTCAGTGCGATGCTGTTCCTTGGACTTTTCTTCTATGCCGTTCATGCCGTCCTTGAACGATTTTACACCGGTGCCGAGGCCGCGCATGAGTTCGGGAATCTTCTTTCCGCCGAAGAGTAGGAGTACGATGAGTGCGATGACGAGGACTTCGCCCATGCCAAGACCTCCGATAAATAGGGGATAAAGCATTTTTATGATTATGTTTTTGCGGATTCTTTTTCAGATGGTTTAGGACAGGAACCGTAACTTATTTCTTAGCCGTCTGCTGTAGCACGTCGGTCTTCAGCGATTCGGCATATCGGTCTATGCGTTGCAGTTCGGCAGGGATGTCAATGCGTTGGGGGCAGTGACTTTTGCACTCTCCGCATCCGATGCAATGGTCGGCCTGCCGCAGACGGGGTACGGAGCGGTCGTAGCCCACGAGGAAGGCCCTGCGTGCCCGACGGTATTCGGCCGATTCGCGCTCATGGTTGTAGTTGCCGTCGTCGATGCAGCGGTTGTAATGGCGGAAGATGGAGGGAATGTCGATGCCATAGGGGCAGGGCATGCAGTAGTTGCAGTAGTTGCAGGCCACGAAGGGATTCTTCACGATGTCGTCGGCAGCATCAAGGAGCATCTGCACTTCTTCTTCGCTCAGTGGCTTGAGGGGCGTAAAGGAACGCAGGTTATCCTCGAGATGTTCCATGTAGGTCATTCCCGATAGCACGGTCAGCACTTCGGGGAAAGTCCCGGCATAGCGGAAAGCCCACGAGGCGATGCTCCGTTCCGGTTCGCGTTCAAGATATTTTTTGGCGATGTATTCCGGCACCTTTGCCAGACGCCCTCCCAGAAGGGGTTCCATGATGACGGCAGGGATGTGGCGTTTCTTGAGTTCACCGAGGAGATATTCTGCATTGGTGTTGCCGGGATTGATTTCGCGGGCATGCTTCCAGTCCACATAGTTGAGTTGAATCTGTACGAAGTCCCAATGGTATTTTCCGGCATCGTGCAGGCTGAGCAGATAGTCAACCACCTCGATATCGCCGTGGTACGACCATCCCAGGTTGCGGATGCGGCCCTTTCGTTGCTGCTCCACGCACCAGTCGAGCATACCGTTGTCGAGGAACCTTGCGTGGAGGGCTTCCATGCCGTTGAGGTCGTGGCCCTGCAGGTCGCGGGTTGGCATGCCGATGCAGTGAAGCAGATAATAGTCGATATGGTCGGTCTGCAGTTGTTGGAGCGAATTTTCGAACATGGCTACGCCGGCTTCGTGGCTCCAGGTTTCGGGAGCAAAGTTCGAGAGTTTTGTCGCTACGAAGTACTTGGAGCGGTCGTGGCGTGCCAAGGCCGTTCCTGTGGCGGTTTCGCTCTGTCCTTTGCAGTAGGCGGGTGATGTGTCGAAATAGTTCACCCCATGTCCGATGGCAAAGTCTACAAGGCGGTTAATCTGTTCCTGGTCGAGGACATCGATCTCCTCGCCATCCTTTTCCTCTTTTTTGGTAGGCCAGCGCATACAACCGTAACCGAGGATGCTGACATCCTCGTTTGTATGCGGATTGTGGCGCATGGTCATCTTGTCGGTAGGGATTTCCCCTTGCGAGGCTTTGCTTCCGCCGTTTTGCCCTGCGCAGCCGATGAGGGATGGTACGGCTATGGTAGCACCGCCCAGTCCGAGGGCCTTAAGAAATGCGCGGCGGGATATGTCTTTATTCATGGATGATATTAGGGATGTTGGATTTTCCTTCGTTTCTACACTCGGCAGAGTCAAAACAAGCTTGGATTATCCCGAGTCGTGACAGAGGAAGATTATATCAAGGAGGAAGGTTTACCAAGCTAAATGATAGAATGGCTCACTATGGAATTGGATGGAATGGGGGGCGGCTATATGGTGCGCTGCTGTTCGATGCCGTCAACTACGATGGCACTGACGGGACGTACGGGACAGAGGTTTTCGCAGGCTCCGCAACCGATGCAGCGCTCGGCATCGACCACCGGACCGTATTTCGGCTGTTCACCGCCATCCAAAGGTACGATGCTGATGGCTCCTGCCGGACAGTGGCGGGCACAGTTGCCGCAGTGCTTGCCCTCGTTCATCAGACAATTTTCGCGGATGACTCTTGCCGTTCCGATTTTTGTGCTGCTTTTCTCTGCAAGGTCAAGGAGCCGTATGGCATCCGTGGGGCACACCTCGGAGCAGCGGTTGCATTCCGGACGGCAATATCCATGTTCATACCCCATTTCGGGCTGCATGAAGTGGTTCAATTCCGTTGATGGCCTCAATACCCCGTTCGGACACTGCGCAATGCATAGTTGGCATGCCGTGCAGTGCTGGTGGAGGTGCTGTGCGCTTTCAGCACCAGGAGGCAGCAGGCGTTTCCTGCGCGTGGGCACCACTTTGTCTTCGATGACGGCCAGGCCGCCGTCCACTTTCTTTTCTGCCTGTGCCATTGCAGCACCTGCTGCCACTGTAGCAGTGGTGAGCAGAAAAGCGCGGCGCGTGGTTGCTATATCGTCGGTTTGCGGCTTCATCGTGTTTTCTACAGGCGTGCGTCCCTGACGTTTGGGTAACGGTCCTGAATAGCGGAGTGCACCCTGACGGCAGTGTTCGAGACAATTGCCGCAGGCTACGCAGCGCGAGGCGTCGATGCTGCTGTTTGGCGAATCGATGCAGTGTGCCTTGCAGAACCGGGCGCAGGAGCCGCAATGGTTGCAGCGGCTTTCATCGACGCGCACTTTGAGCCACGACCATCGGGAGATGAATCCGAGCAGTGTGCCTACAGGGCAGAACGTGTTGCAATAGGTGCGGCCGTCAAGGGCAAAAAGTCCGACAACGACGAAGGTGACGAGGGCAACCACAAGGGCGGTGGTCCCATGGAACCAGTATGCCATGCCACTGAATATATAGCTGTCGGTGCAGGCTGCTGCAGACGCCAGCAGATTGTTGCCATGGATGTAGAGCGGTGCCAACAGGTTTGTAACCATTCGTCCATAGGCGCTGTAAGGCTCCAACACTACAGGAACTGCCATGATGCCTGCCACCAGCGTGGCGACAAAGAGGGCGAAGAAACTCCATCGTATCCAGGGAAGGGAACGATGGAACCTGTAGAAATGCCGTTTGCCGAGGCGACGGCTGATGGAATTCCGGAGGTGGCTGATAAGGTCCTGGAATATACCCAACGGACAGATGATGGAGCAGTAGATGCGCCCGAAGACCAAGGTGGCAAGTACCACTGCGGCTACTACAAACACGTTTAGGGCGAGGACTGCAGGAATGAATTGCAGGGAGGCAGCCCAACTGAACCATCGGGCGCCATAGCCTGACACATCCACAAAAAGGAATGTGACGAGGATGAGCATAAAGACTGCCAGAATGCGGCGTACTGTTTTGAGCATCATGGAGGATTATTCTTTGTTTTCTCTGGTTTGCTGGGGGAATGACTCGGAAATGTGGGGAGCATATAGGGGAAAGGCATACGTGCAGGGTGGGGGATACCGCTCCCGTACAGCCCTTTATCTGCGTCAAAACAGGTGGTATGCAATGCCTCACAGGCCCCTGAACACCATGGTTACCCCATTCCGTTTTGGCTTTTCTTATGCAAAAATAGTGTATTATCTCCTAAGTTCATGCCGATTGTATAAAAAAAGACCGTCCTCATGATGATGTCCCTTGATTTTTTTCGGTTTCCTGTCTTCAAAACAGAAAAAGGAGGCTCTACCGTATGTCTTGCAGATGTCATTTCTGGTATGGTATTGAAGAAAATCCAGGAGGAAAAGTGCTGAGTATGGAAAAGTGTGCAATTTTTTTTCCGTCTTTCGGGTAGCCTCCATGCTGCGGCTTTTGACGTGTCTG
>SFJN01000254.1 GCA_004555055.1 Bacteroidales bacterium
GTTGAGGCGGGTAGATAAGATCACTCCTTTCACAGCGGAACAGATTTACGCGCCCTCTGCGTCTACTTCATACACATCGTAGACCTCGTTGGGCTTGAGTTTGAGCCGGGTGGACAGGAACGCCTCGATGTCAAAGGCGTTCTTGGGGTCCGCGTCGGCGGTGTATGGGTAATTGGGGTGCTTGGTGATGTCGTACTTGTCCGAGAGGAAAGGCCGCACACCGCGCAGCTGGAGGATGCACTTGCCGCCGTCCATGACAGCCAGTTCATCCTGGCTCATAAGCTCTTTGCCGAGCTTCTGATAGTTGAGAGAGTGGGAGGTTTCCCGCCCACGGTTCTCGCCTGTGTTGTAGGTGTCGATGGTCTCCTTGCCCAACACGGCGGCCAACTCCTTGAGGGTAGTCGGTTCCTTACCGCCCAGGAAGATGGAGGTATCCATGTTGCCGATGATGGTATCGGCGTTGTCCTTGTAGATGGCCTTGAGCTGAGACTGTGCTTGCAGCACCAGGCAGGCAGAGATCTCGCGGCTGCGGATGGTGGCGACCAGCTTTTCCAGCCGGGGAATCTGGCCGATGTTGGCGCACTCGTCAATGAGACACCGCACATGGACCGGCAGCCGCCCGCCGTACACATCGTCCGCTTTTTCGCAGAGCAGATTGAATAGCTGGGTGTAGCACATGGAGATCAGGAAGTTAAAGCTATCGTCCGTGTCGCTCATAATGAGAAACAATGCAGTCCGGCGATCTCCCAGTGTATCCAGTTCCAGCTCGTCGTAGGAAATGACCTCCCGCAGCTCCGCAATATCGAACACAGCAAGGCGCGCACCGCAGGAAATCAAGATACTCTTGGCGGTCTTACCGGCGGCCAGCTTGTACTTCTTGTACTGCCGGACCGCAAAATGATTTGGCTTCTCAGCCTCCAGCGCGTCAAACATCAGGTCTACGGGGTTCTTGAACTCCTCGTCATCCTCCCGGACCTCCATCGCGTTGATGAACTCGATGAGGGTGGAGAAATTCTGTTCCTCCACCGGGGCCTCGTAGTACAAAAGCGTCTCGGCCTATAGTGATAGGTAATCCTTTGAAGTAATCGCTGGATTTTCCCCCACTCCACACCGGACATGCGACTTTCACCGCATCCGGCGTTCCATCGATTGTGTTATCAGGCATTTAATCAATCACCAATAGAAAGTTGTTCAGATTGCCGCTAATTTTGCGGAGTTACGCAGGCTGTTGATTTTGGTCAGTTGTTTTCTTGTTACAGCCAGTTGTTTGCAGATGCTCTTGAGAGCGGCGGTGTCCTGGTCGGTCAGCAATGGCAGATACCGCCTGTGGAGCAGCACCAGATTGCTGTATCGCTCCTGGCCGCCCTGCTCCTTAGGAACTTTCATGTGACACACGATGCTGTCCGGCTGCAAGAACCATTCACCGCTGACGGCGCACTTGCCCTTCTGGGCAGCCAGCAGGGAGAGCCTGCAATCGGCGTATTCCATGCTGTGGCCTTCCGGCAGATGTTCCCGCAGATACGCAAACAAGGTCGTATCCATTTCCAGATTATCGTGTATCTTTTTCCGTCCCGCCGGAGAGAAGCAGCAAACGGCGGCGCTGATTCCGATTGCGGTTTTATACTTGATGAACGCAATGGGATAGATTGGACGGTTAATACCGGACACATACCGCACCATTTGAGAAGCGCCATAGCGTTCCTTTTCGCTGTCCGTCATGGCTCCGCCCTCCCGGACGAGTTGGCAGCCGGTTTCCGTGTTCAAGCGGTTTGTCAGCACTGTCATAACTCTGCGGTGGATTTTCCGGCAGTCCAGACTGATACAGGTGGCGATTCTGTAGTAGTTCTGGATGCCCAGCACCATTTCGTCAAACAGACCGATTTCGTCAGGCTGCGTTCGTCCTTGGGCTGGTTTTGCGATTCGCTTCGCCTGCTCCACGAGCTTGCTTTCTTCCAACTGTAGCTTTTTGTCACAGATATGGGACTTCACGACATACTTTTCACCCTTGCGGTACACCATGATTTTGAAGCCGAGAAACTCAGAGTATCGCTTTCGGACGTTGACAATACGTGTTTTCTCGGGGGAGACCTCCAGCTTCAACCGTTCGGTAATCCACCTTGTGACGGCCTCCATGGTCTTCTCCGCGTCCTCACGGTTCCGGCAGAAGATACGGAAGTCATCCGCATAGCGCACAATGAACATTTCCTTGAGATTGCTTTTCCGCATTTTCTGGTAGCCCTTGCTCTTGTCAAAGACTTCAGAGGTACGGATGATGCGCCGTGTTCCGTAGCGGTTTGCCAGGGGGTGTTCCACCCACTGGCTGTCGATCCAGTGATCCAGCTCGTTGAGCACCACATTGGCCAACAGCGGGGAGATAATCCCGCCCTGGGGTGTTCCTTTTGTCGGGTACACGGTGCTGCCATCCGGCATACGGATGGGGGCTTTCAGGATGCGCTTGATGACAAACAGGAGTTGCTTGTCCTGGATGCCCAGCGTCCAGAGCTGCTTGATGAGCTTGCTGTGGTTCACATTGTCAAAGAATCCTTTGATGTCGATCTCCAAAACATAGTGTAAGTGCGCCCGTTGCAGCAGGGAGTAAGTACGGGAAATTGCGTGCTCCACCGACCGATTCGGGCGGAACCCATAACTGTTGTTGCTGAATTTTGCTTCACAGATGGGCTCCAGGATTTGTTTGATACATTGCTGCACCAATCTGTCCCAGATACAGGGGATACCCAGCGGCCTGGTTTTGCCGTTTGGCTTTGGGATTTCTTTCCGGCGCACTGGTTTGGGACGGTAGCCGTGTTCGCTGCCTGTTACGATTTTTTTGACCTTACCGATGACCTCGGCCAGTGGAAGCCGTCCGATGTCACCGATATTCTGCTTGTCTGTGCCTGCTGTGTAGCTACCTGTGTTGGTCTTGATATTTCTATAGGCCAGCATGATGTTGTCCGGGCTTAATACCAGTTCCATCAGGCCGGTGAAAGTTTCTCCGGCTTTGCTTTTGGCGTACAGTTCGTCAAATGTCCGCTGCATCCCGTAATACTCGGCGTGCCGCTGGGCGTCCATACACAGGACTTTTTTCCTTTCTTTTGGCATAAGGCATCACCTCCCGGTTTGGAACAGTGACCCTTTTGGTCTTACTCGAATCCTTATGATTGGATTGAATAATGCCTGTTTCCACAATTCGACTTGTGACCATTCCTCCATCCCCATTACAGGGACTTCTCCGGTTCGATCACTACTTTTCAGCAGCGGTTCACCCGCTTATTGTTCTTCGCCGGGTTCTTTCTTGCGAAAGCCGCTGCCTTTCCTCGTTCCGGTAATTCTATCTGTGCATTGATACCTTTAGGTTTCCGCTATGAGCCTGCCGGCTGGGATGTGCCTGTAACACATCATGGTCGTTCATAGGAAAAAATTTTACTAAACCACACCGGCTGCGCTTGAACGCACCCATACATTTCTATATGGTCTTCTTATAGACCCGTACATTCGCGGATTCGTCAGTCCGCCCGCTACGGCGAACATTCTAACCATGGGTATTTTATAGACCCTTGGCCTATAGGCAACACAGTCTG
>SFJN01000051.1 GCA_004555055.1 Bacteroidales bacterium
TCTGGAGCAGCGAGCGGAGAGGCTAAGTTTACTTAGACTATCCCGAGTCGCGACAGAGCAAGGCGAAGCCAAGTGGCCAAGCATAAGAACACTTCCTAATTGAATAATAAACTAATTTATAGAACACCCCTTATCTCCAAGTTCTGGCAGGAGGGGACATACACCCCCCCTCGTTTTTCATTGCCTTGGTGGCACAATGTCAGGCTTCGCGATGTATGGTGGCAATCCTGGCAATGACTTCGGGGAAGTGCGCCTGTTCGAGACGATGAATCTTGTCTGCAATGGTATCGGGCGTTTCGCTTCCGGGAATGAGGGGCGTGGAAAACTGTGCGATGGGTTCACCCTCGTCAATGCCTTCGGTGACGAAATGGATGGTAATGCCCGACTCCTTTTCTCCGGCGGCACAGACCGCCTCGTGGACATGGTGGCCATACATCCCCTTGCCGCCGTATTTCGGGAGTAGCGAGGGATGGATGTTGATGATGCGTTGCGGAAATGCGTCAATGAGGTAAGTGGGAATTCGGAGCAGGAATCCGGCAAGGATGATGTAATCGATGTCATGGAGCAGGGCTATAACAGTAGCTTCATCCTCTGCGAGTACGGTGCGGTTCACCACTTTGCAGGGTATGCCGTGGCATCGGGCACGTTCAAGGGCCTTCGCTTCGGGGCGGTTGCTAACGACCAGAGCCACTTCGATGGTGGGTGCGGAGGAAAAATACCGGATGATGTTCTCCAGGTTGGTGCCTTCACCGCTGGCGAAAACAGCAAGGCGGATGGGGGGAGTGGACATGAGGAGGGATAGTGGAATAGAAAAAGATTCGGGCTACGTTTTTGGATGTGTGGGGGCTGTGGCGCAATGGCTCAGAGTGTCTCAAGCAGTCCGGCGCAGGAGTCCTCGATGAGGTCGAGGGCATGGTCGAAGTCAGCATCCGTTCCGTAATAAGGGTCGGGCACGGCTGTGGTGCCGCGGAATCTGACGGTGAAGTCCGTGAGCATCTTAACCTTCAGCGCATCATCTTCGGTTCGTTGCTGTCGCAGTACGTCGCGGAGATTCTGACGGTCCATTACCAGTATCAGGTCGAAGCGGTCGAAATCGTCGGGTGTGAACTGGCGTGCACGGCTGTCGAATCGGTAGCCACGGCGCGCTCCGCGATTTCGCATGCGGTAGTCGGGAAGTTCGCCGACGTGCCAGTTTCCGATGCCTGCCGAGTCGATAACGAATTCTTCGGCGCGTCCGGCGTGCTCAACGAGGTGTTGCATGACGCCCTCTGCCGCAGGGCTGCGGCAGATGTTGCCGAGACAGATGAATAACAGGCGTTTTTTTGTCTTGCTCATAAGGGGCTTGGTCTTGCTCATTAAGGGGCGATGGGGGCGGAAGCCCTTTCTGCATATGAATGATTTGATAAAAAACACAGAGACAGGACAATCCCCTTTTCCCAAAACCTGCATCAGCAGTCAGAAAGCAACAGGATGGCGGTAAGGCTGTAAGGGAAGGGTGTGTCTATGTAACGGACAAAGAAATGTCCGGATGCCGTGCTTTGGGCAAATCCTAAATCCTATGTGGGACTTTGGAGGGAAATGCCTGTGACGGATTGGGGGAACTCATCAGCAAAAACGATATGGCAGCACTGGACATCGCAGCAAAATTACGAGGTTTTTTCCGAATTTCCAAAGTCTCTACCCCTAATCTTCACTTACTGTCAGAGAAATGCCGGTTTCTTGTCACCGGAATCTTCCGCAGTCCCTTTTTTGATGTTGGAACCTTGGCTTCCTTCGTCCGTCCCGTCCGATGCTTATTCCCAAATCAGCCGAAGCATTCCGGTGTTGTTCCAATGGCGTTTTGCCACCGTTTATGTACAATACCATAGTGGGCGCCTTTGTTTTTTGCGGCTTTGTCCCTTCAAATTTCTTCAGTTCAACGGAAAAACGTACATTTGCCGTTGAATTTTCCACTTCCAATCATAAAATCATTTGCCGGTGGAATTCATGAAACCGAAGGAGGCCTTCGAATGCCAAGGACGAGCATGTGCGCTCTCCTGTTCGGGGGAATCCGTAGCACTGACAATTATACATGAAAAAATTATTCCACATCACCATCCTCATCCTTTTGATGGCGGGCATCGCATTGCCGGCAGCGGCTGACGATAACGGCATCAATTCGCCGTTTTCGCGCTATGGCCTCGGTTTGCTCAGTCCGCAGGGACAGGGTTTCAATACCGGAATGGCCGGGCTCTCGTATGGTATGCGCGACGGTCGTGAACTCAACTTCAAGAACCCTGCCTCATACAGCGCCCTCGACTCCCTTTCCTTCCTCTTCGATATCGGCATGTCGCTCCAGAACGGTAATTATGATTCCGGGAAGGTGGCGTCGAATGTCAAGGATGCTACGTTTGATTATGTGTCGATGGGATTCCGTATCAACAGAAACCTCGGCATGAGTCTTGGCGTCATGCCTTTCAGCAACATCGGATATGCGCTCTCTTCCGTCGGCGACCCCTTCAATGCTGGTTCCATGGGTGAGGTTTACCCTACCAACAGCTATAGCGGTAGCGGTGGAATCCACAAGCTCTATGGCGGTGTGGGATACGCACCCTTCAAGCCTCTTAGTATTGGTTTCAATGTGGCTTATATGTGGGGTATGGTGGAGCATTCTGCAACCAACAGTTACAGCGACAGTGAGACGCAGTCGCTCAACCGTATCTATTCGACGAATATCCGTTCGTACAGTTTTGACTTCGGTCTGCAATATGTCCAGCCCCTCAATAAGAAGAATACCCTCGTTTTGGGTTTTGTATACGGACTGGGACATGACATTCCCAGCGACAGCTATTTCATCAACCAGCGTTTGAGCAGTTCCACCGTCCTTTCAGGCGACACCCTCGTAGCAAAGGGTGCATGGTCGATGCCTCATACTTTCGGTGCAGGTCTAACCTGGGACTATGACAATCGCCTGCGTGTGGGTGTTGACTATGACTGGCAGAAGTGGAGCAGTGCCACGATGCCGGTGCTCACGGAAAACGGGGGACACATGGATTATGCGGCTTCCAGCGGTGAATATACCGACCGTCAGAAGATAACCGCCGGTGTGGAATTCGTGCCCAATCCTGAGGGATTGCATTGGCGTGACCGCGTTCGCTATCGTGCTGGCTTCTCCTACAGCGATTCCTACACCAAGGTGCGCGGGGCAAATGGTCCAAAAAGCTATCTTGCCACTGTCGGAGTATCATTGCCGATTATCAATGCCCACAGCAACCGTTCGTTTATCAATGCTGCACTGCAGTTTGAGCGCGTAAAGCCTTCCGTGGCAGGACAGATTACCGAAACATACCTGCGTCTGAGCCTCGGTATCACCTTCAACGAGCGATGGTTCATGAAGTGGAAGGTGGAATGACGGATGTCTTGCATCTTTGTTGAATCTCCTCTACATCACGAAGTGTACCATGCGAACCCTTCTGACCCTTATTGCCGCCACTGCAGTGGTTGGCAACATTGTCTCGTGCGGCAATGATGCTCCACCGGAAACTGCAGCCATACAGCATCGTGAGCGCATGCCCATCATGATGAGCCACGGTGTGTCGAAAGTCATCAGTGACTCCGGTGTAAACCGTTACAAGATGATTACCGAGGAATGGGTGATGTACGACCAGACCACACCGCCGCGTCATGATTTCCTCAAAGGCATCCTTCTCCTACGTTTTGATAACAGAATGCAGGTGGATATGCAGATTACTGCAGATACCGCATATTGGTATGACCAGAACTTGTGGGAACTCCGCGGGAGGGTATATGTCAACAACGAAGCCTCACAGACCTCTTACCGCAGCGAACAGCTCTACTGGGATATGGCAAAGCACGAGTTCTATTCGAATGTCTGGATGCACATTGTCACCCCTGAACGAGAGATACAGGGAAACCGCTTTACGAGCAACGAGAACATGACCCGCTATGAGGTGATCCGAGACAAAGGTTCGCTACCCATGCCGAAAGAAGAGAAAACTCAAACCGATACCATCCGAAAAGCTTAGCCTGTTTGGTTCATGCGGCAGCTTCTTGAAGATCTTTCGTTTCGGCACTTTAGCGTGCTCAGTTCTTCCTCGTTTGGCTTGCCATGAACAGTACTGACTTGCTTTTCCGAGATGCTATGTATGTTTGGAAGCGGGAGTACAGGCAACGGTGCGCTTTTTGTTCCGGTTTGATATGCCACTCCATATAATATTATATAGGGTAAGTCTGTGTCATGAGATTCAGAGTCTCGGACGGTCATCGGGGAATGTTGTGTGAGAATGAATATGGAAATGTCGGCAAAAAAATCCGTATCGTATTGTCCATAAAGGGACAGGTTAAGGCCCCGTGACCCTCATTTATGCTTCCCTTTTCCTGCCGTTTGTGCAAATATTTGCCGTGAAATAGTCCGTAAAACAGAAAAAATGCTTAATTTTGCGCGCTGAAAACGTCATATTTAAGAAAAACAAAAAAATAAAAACAATACATTACAAATGCCCGCTATTCAAAGAATCAGAAATCACGGTGCATGGCTGATTGGTGTAATCGGTCTTGCGCTGTTCGCCTTCATCGCCGAGGAATTCTTCCGCTCGATGGAGACAACTTCAAACCACAGCAAGCAGCAAGTGGGTGAAGTCTACGGAGAAAGTCTTTCCATTCAGGATTTCCAGGAAATGGTGAACGAGGCCTCTGAAGTGTACAAGATGCGTACCGGACAGAACCTCAGCGATGCCATGCAGGACCAGGTCCGCGACCAGGTGTGGAACGAGTATGTCATCTACCAGCTTGTCAAGCACGAGACTGACGCCCTCGGACTTTATGTGACCGATGCTGAGGTGCAGCAAGCCCTTGTGGCAGGTACAGCACAAAGCCTGCAGTCGCTCTCCATGTTTGCCAACCAGCAGGGACGCTTCGACTACACCGCACTCCAGACTTTCCTCAAGCAGTATAAGGAAATGAAGGGCAAGGCGCAGGGTGAGCAGCTCGAGCAGATTGAAACCATCTACAATCTCTGGAAGTACTCCGAAAAGCAACTTCGCAAGGAACTCCTGATGAACAAGTATCAGGGTCTCTTTGCCCAGACCATGGTGGCAAATCCTGTGTGTGCCAAGGCTGTTTTCGACGATCGCAACACTTCGGTTACCGCTGTCGTTGCCGCACTTCCTTTCGCAGCCATCAAGGACAAGGTCGAAGTGACCGACGACGAACTCAAGGAAGCTTACAATACCTATAAGGAGAATTTCCGCCTCGATGCCGAACTTCGCGACATCAAGTACATCGACATCGCCGTTACTGCCAGCAAGGCTGACAAGGAAGCCCTTGATGCCGAGATGAATACCATCTACGAGAAACTCGCTTCCGGTACTGAACCCGCTGTGGTTGTTGGCGGAAGCAACAGTCTTGTACGTTTCGTTGATATGCCTCTTAGCGCAAACGCTTTCCCCTACGACATCCGCCAGGTGCTCGACTCCATGGCTGTCGGTCAGGTAAAGCAGCCTTTCCGCAATGTAGGCGACAATACGATGAATGTGGTGAAACTCATTGCCAAGACCACCACAGCCGATTCCATTCTTTACCGTCCCATCTTTGTGCAGGGTAAGGACGAGGCTGACATCCAGGTTCGTCACGACTCTATCATGAAAGCCCTTCGTGCTGGAGCAAGTATCAAGGCTCTTGCAAAGACTTACGGTCAGAATGCCGATTCTGCATGGGTAACCTCCGCCCAGCTTGAGCAGGGTGCTGCACAGCCCGAGAACGTGAAGTTTGCTAAGGCTCTCTATGAGGGCAACGGCTATACCACTGTAGATGTCAACGGCAACAAGCTCATCCTCAGCATCGAGCAGAAGAAGGGTAGCTCCGTGAAATATCTTGCCGCTGTAGTCAAGTGCAACATCAGTTTCTCCAAAGATACCTACAATCAGGCCAAGAACAAGCTTAACCTCTTCCTCGCTGCCAACAAGGACCTTGCTGCAGTGGAGAAGGCTGCTGCCAAGGCCGGATATCAGATTGTAGAGAACCTTAACTACTCCTCTGCCAGCCATAACATCGGTGCCAACGGCCGGATGCCTGGTGTTGCCGGTTCCAAGGAAGCCCTCCGTTGGGTATTCGACGATGCAAAGGTTGGAGAAATTTCAAAGATTTACGACTGTGGTGAATCCAACGACCATATTCTTGTAGTAGGTCTCAGCAACATTCACAAAAAGGGTTACATGCCTTGGGATGCTCCCGACGTGAAGTCGTTCCTGACAGCCGTTGTGACTGCCCAGAAGAAGGGCGAAATCGCTGCCAAGAAGCTTGAAGGCGTCAAGACCATTGAGGCTGCCCAAAGCAAGGGCGCCGTGGTCGATACCCTCAAGAACAGCAATTTCTTCCTCACTCCTTTCCTTGCTGCCACCCAGGCTCCCGAGGCAAAGGTAGCTGCAGCCCTTTACAGCGCCAAGGTCAACGAGACCACAGCTCCCGTTGTAGGTACTGCCGGTGCCTATGTAATGAAGCTTGTTGCACGTGAGAAGGGAAAGACTCCTTTCGATGCCGAGAGCGAGAAGAACGTGCTTGCACGTCAGTATATGCAGATGGCACAGGCCGCATTCGCCGACCTTGTAAAGAATGCAAAGATTGTCGACAACCGTTACAAGTTCTGATAACGAAATAAGATACACTGAAGCCTGCGCATGGCGGCAGGTACAGTAGACTCGTCCGGGGGAGTCGGGAGTAGCGCACTCCTGACTCCCCCGTTTTTCGGGGATGTTTCTTCCCCATTTACATGGATAGACTTTCCCATTCTTCCACATTTGCACCATTACGTTCCGGAATTTTTCCCGAATATTCATTGTCCCTGTTATGCAACTTTCCGATATTCTTCCGCTCTTTGCCCGGCATCCGGGAGTGACGGCTCTTGCCGAACGCCTTCAGGAGGGACGCAGGACGATTGAGGTAGACGGGCTGCACGGTTCGTCGCCTGCCGTTGTCATTGCTGCAGCAGCGTTGCCACGTACCTATCTCATCATCCTTTCCGATGAGGAGGAAGCCGGGTATTTCTATAACGACATGGTGCATCTCGTCGGCGACAGCAAGGCCATCCTGTATCCTTCAGGTTACCGGAGGGCGGTGAAGTACGGACAGCGCGACGCCGCCAATGAGATTCTCCGTACAGATGTGCTTACGCGTCTTTCGCGCCGCACGGACGAGGCGCTTTATGTGGTAACCTCTCCCGAAGCCATGGCCGAGCGCGTGGCACCGCAGGAAGAGATGAACGAGGTGACACTTTGCGTGGTCACCGGCAAGGAATACGACCTTATGGCGCTCTGTCACCGTTTGGAGGAAATCGGATTCCGCCGCAGGGACTATGTCTATGAGCCCGGCGACTTTGCCCTTCGAGGAAGTATTCTCGACATCTTCAGCTTTTCGTCGGAATATCCCTTCCGCATTGACTTTTTCGGTGACGAGGTCGACAGCATACGCACCTTTGATGTACAGGACCAGCTTTCGCGCGAGGTGCTCCAGGAGGCGACGGTGGTGCCGGAATGCACCGCATCGGGCAGCAAACGCAGTACGCCCCTTGTGCCTTTCACAGCGTTCCTTCCTGCCGACACGCAGGTGGTGTGCCGCAACATGACGTATGTTGAGGAGCGCATCCAGCGCATCTATGACGAGGGGTTTTCGCAGCAGGCCATCGCCGAGCAGGAGGCTGAGAGCCGTGCCACATCGGAAATGGAACTTGAAGCCATACGCCAGCGCATGCGCTCGGAATTCATGCTTGTTGAAGGCCGTGAAATCCGTCAAGGCTTGGAGCGTTTCCCGTTGCTGATATGGCAGGTTTCTGTTGGCAAGCAGGCCGATGCCATACATTTCAATACGGAAATGCAACCTCTCTTTCACAAGAACTTTGAACTCCTCAACCAGCGTTTCCTTGAAAACCGGCGTTACGGAGTCTCCACCTACGTCATGGCGGACAGCGAAAAGCAGACCGACCGCCTTCATGACATCCTCCTCAGTCTCAATGCCGACGACCATGCCACAGCAGCTGCCCCGTCGCTCTTTACCCCACTGCAACATACCCTGCACGAAGGCTTTGTGATGTACGGAGGCAACTCTCCCGCCATGCGCCAGGGCGGAACGGCTTTGTTTACCGACCATCAGATTTTCGACCGCTTTCACAAGTACAATCTCAAGAGCGAACATGCCCGAAATTCAAAGATGGCGCTCACCCTTAAGGAACTCATGCAGTTCCAGCCTGGTGATTATGTCGTGCATGTTGACCATGGTATCGGACAATTCGCCGGTCTGGCTCGCGAAATCCTTCCCGACGGACAGATGCGCGAAGTCATCAAGATCAATTATCGCGACGGAGGTGCCGTATTGGTCAGCATTCACGCCCTTCACAAACTGTCGAAATACAAAGGCCGCGATGGGCAGCCCCCGAGGCTTTCAAGTCTGGGTACCGGAGCCTGGGACCGTCTCAAGGAACGTACGAAGTCGAAACTCAAGGACATTGCCCGCGACCTCATACTGCTTTATAGCAAACGCCGCGAAGAGCGCGGATTCGCTTTTGCACCAGACAATTTCATGCAGCATGAACTGGAGGCCAGTTTCGTTTACGAGGATACCCCCGACCAGCTGAAGGTGACGCAGCAGGTGAAGTCTGATATGGAACGTCCGCAGCCCATGGACCGTCTCGTCTGCGGTGACGTCGGTTTTGGCAAGACCGAGATTGCCGTGCGTGCCGCATTCAAGGCAGCCTGCGACAACAAGCAGGTGGCGGTGATGGTGCCAACAACCGTACTTGCCCACCAGCATTTCAAGACATTCTCCAAACGCCTGAAGAATTTCCCTGTCCGTGTGGACTATCTTTCCCGTGCCCGCACCCCCCAACAGACGCGGCAGGTGCTCGCCGACCTGGCACAGGGCAAGATAGACATCCTTGTCGGTACCCACAAGCTCATTGGCAAGACGGTGAAGTTCAAGGACCTCGGTCTGCTGATTATTGACGAAGAACAGAAATTCGGCGTGAGTGTCAAGGAAAAGCTCCGACAGATGAAAACCTCTGTCGACACCCTGACCATGAGTGCGACGCCCATTCCCCGTACCCTGCAGTTCTCGCTGATGGGTGCCCGCGACCTCAGCGTCATCAGCACCCCGCCGCCCAACCGTCATCCTATTCTGACGGAGGTTCATACCTTCGGGCACGAAATCATCGCCGACGCCATCAATTTCGAACTTTCGCGCAACGGCCAGGTGTATGTCGTGACGCATCGCATTTCCCGTCTCGAGGAAATTGCCACCCTTATCCGGCGTTATGTTCCCGACGCACGCGTTGCCATAGGACATGGCCAGATGCCTCCCAAACAGTTGGAGGAAATCATCGAAGATTTCATCAACCAGGAATACGATGTCCTGCTCTCCACTACCATAGTGGAGAACGGCATCGACATCCCCAATGCCAATACCATCATCATCGATGCAGCGCATCATTTCGGTCTTTCCGACCTCCATCAGATGCGCGGACGTGTAGGCCGTGGCAACCGCAAGGCGTTCTGTTACCTTCTTGCGCCTCCGCTTTCCGCCCTTCCCGACGACAGCCGTCGGCGTCTACAGGCCATCGAGAACTTTTCCGATCTCGGTTCCGGCATACACATTGCCATGCAGGACCTCGACATCCGTGGTGCCGGTAACCTGCTGGGAGCCGAACAGAGCGGATTCATTGCCGACCTCGGATACGAAACCTACCAGAAGATACTGGCCGAGGCCGTGACAGAATTGCACAATGAGATGCCGGAATTCGTGGCAACGGCCGATGAGGCTGACTCCGAGGTCCGTCCTGCACAGCGCACGGCATCGGCCGATGAAATGGACGGTACGGCATTCGTGGCGGAATGCAACATCGAATGCGACCTCCGTGCCTATTTCCCCGAAACCTATGTGCCGGGTGCCGGCGAGCGGATGCTCCTTTACCGCGAGCTCGACGGCTTGGCCGATGATGCCCAAATCGAGGCTTTCCGCCAGCGTTTGCAGGACCGTTTCGGTCCGCTTGTCCCCGAAGCTGAGGAACTCCTCCGTGTTGCACCCCTCCGTCGTCTCGGCCGCCGTTGCGGTGTGGAGCGCATTGTGTTGCGGAAACGGCAGATGACGCTCTATTTCATCGCCAACGATGCCAGCCCATTCTTCCGCACAGAGTGCTTTTCGCACATCTTTGCCCAAATTACCTCCAAGACATTCCGCAAGCGGTGCAGCATTGTCAACCAGCCGGGGCGCAACTATATCCGTGTCGATAACGTCCTTTCTGTGGCCCAGGCCGAGGAAATCCTCCGTCAGCTGCTACAGGAGAATGCCTGACGCAATACCTCCGAAGTCTATCATTCCCTCTCTTCCAAAGCCAAAAACAATCCATTACATATTATGCACAAAATCCTCACTATGGCATTCTGCCTTCTTTGCAGTGCCTCCGCAAGCATCGCCGCCGCTCCGGAGCAGGCTGTCAGCGACGAGCAAGAGCAATTCACCTTGCGCAACATCGTCGATGGCAAGTACAGCCCCGAGTATATCTACGGTGTCAATCCCCTCAACGACGGCGTATCATACAGCCAACTGTCGTCCGACGGCAAGCAGATTACACGTTCCAGTTTCCGTACAGGCAAGCAGACAGGTGTCATCTTCGACGTCAGCAATGTCCGGAGCGAGGTCAACCTTGACCGCATCGACGGCTATATCATGAGTCCCGACGAGAAGAAAATCCTCATCAAGACGCAGACCAAAAAGATTTACCGCCGTACCGACACCGCCGTCTATTACATCTATGATGTGGCAAGTCGCATCATGGTTCCCCTTTCCGAAAGCGGACCGCAGACATCGCCCCTTTTCTCGCCCGACGGAAACGTCGTAGCCTTTGCCCGAGACAACAATCTCTTTGTTGTCAAACTCCTTTTCAATAATGCAGAAACGCAAGTGACAAAGGACGGCAAGCGCAACGAAATCATCAACGGTATCCCTGACTGGGTGAACGAGGAGGAATTCTCTACGGCACGGAGCTTCGACTTCACTGCCGATTCGAAGGTCCTTTGCTGGATCCGTTACGACGAGAGCCGTGTCCCCGTCTACGACATGCAGATGTGGAAAGGCCAGTATCCCCGCCTTGACGAGAACGACCAGTATCCCACCGACTATTCGTACAAGTATCCCATCGCCGGCGAACAGAATGCCACCGTTACCGTTCATTCCTTCGAACTCAAGAGCCGTGTGACGCGTCAACTTGACGTCCCCCTCGATGCCGACGGATATATTCCCCGCATCATCGCTACCAGCGACCCCACAAAACTCGCGGTGGTGACCCTGAACCGCCATCAGGACCAGATGAACCTCTATATGGTCAATCCGCTTTCCTGCACGGCACGTCTGGCAGTCAAGGAGACCAACGAGCGCTACCTGCGCGAGGCTGCATACACCGGCCTGCGTTTCTACAACGACGGTTTCGTCATGCTGTCAGAACGTAGCGGCTACCAGCATCTCTACTGGTACAATCTTAACGGACAGCTTCTGCGCACCGTCACAAAGGGCGATTTCGAGGTCAGCACATTCTATGGCTACGACCCTGCCACACAGAGTTTCTACTACGCATCGCACGAGGAAGGTCCGCTGAAGACCGCCGTCTACCGTACCGACCGCAAGGGAACGGTTACACGCCTTTCCACCGAATCGGGTCAGAACAGCGCCATATTCTCCAAGTCCCTGAAATACTATATGAACATCTGGAGCGACCTGAAGACTCCGCCTGTCACCACACTCCGCGATGCCAACGGAAAATGCCTTGCCACACTCGTCGACAATGCCGACCTCAAGAAGCGTGTGGATGCTGTAAGCGGGCAGCGCGAACTCTTCAGTTTCACCACTGCCGACGGCGTAGTGCTGAACGGATGGATGGTAAAGCCCCGCAACTTTGACCCCTCGAAGCGCTATCCCGTGCTGATGTACCAGTATAGCGGTCCCGGGTCGCAGGAAGTGAAGGACGGATGGGGCAGCGGCTTCATGTCCGGTCTCGTCTTCGAAAGTTATCTTGCCGCTCAGGGCTATATCTTTGTATGTGTCGATGGCCGTGGAACCGGTGCGCGCGGTGCCGACTTCGAGAAGTGCACCTACCTCCGTCTCGGCGACCTTGAGAGTCACGACCAGGTGGAGACTGCCATCTGGCTCGGTCAGCAGCCCTACGTTGACAAGGACCGCATCGGAATCTGGGGATGGAGCTTCGGCGGTTTCAATACGCTGATGTCGATGTCTGAGGGACGTCCCGTCTTCCGTTGCGGAGTGGCAGTGGCAGCCCCCAGCAACTGGCGCTATTACGACACCGTATATACCGAACGTTTCATGCGCACTCCGCAAGAGAACGAAAACTATAATACCATCTCTCCCATCGGACGTGCCGACAAACTCAGCGGCGAACTCCTGCTGATCCACGGTACTGCCGACGACAATGTCCACTTCCGCAATTGCGCCGAGGTGAGCGAAGCATACGTGCAGGCCAACAAGCAGTTCCAGATGCAGGTTTATACCAACCGTAACCATTTCATCCTCGGTGGCAACACCCGTAATCATCTGATGACCCGCATCGTAGACTTCTTCAACGAAAAGATGAAGTAAAGTCAGGATATTATACTTGGCATATCACAAAGAGGGACACAGACCTCGCCTGTCCGGCGTAGCGTCTGTGTCCTTTTTGCTTGTTGTCTGATATTTCTCCGTAGACAGTGTTGGAAACGGTCTGTGTAGCAAAAATCAACTTATTTGCGTAAAATTTACGCAAATAAGTTTGGCAGTTCAAAATAAAGGTACTACCTTTGCTGCGTAATTTTTACACAATATACAATATGGACAAGACTGACATTAGTAACGAAACCAGGAAATACTGCTATAAGTATCCTCATCCAAGTGTGACGACCGACTGTGTCATCTTCGGATTTGACGGGACAAAATTACGTGTGTTGCTGGTGCAGCGCGGCATAGAACCCTACAAGGGTCGCTGGGCGTTCCCCGGTGGATTTATGCAGATGGACGAGAGTGCCGAGGAAGGAGCGTTGCGCGAGTTGCGCGAAGAGACAGGCCTGGAGGGCGCGTACATCCGCCAGTTCCATACCTTCACTGCGCCATATCGCGATCCTCGTGAGCGTGTCATCACCATTGCATACTATGCTTTGGTGAGGATGCAGGAGGTGAAGGGAGGCGATGATGCAGCCGATGCCCGCTGGTTTGCGCTGGACGAAGTGCCGCAGTTGGCCTTCGACCACGACCAGATACTCCGCAAGGCAGAGCAGGCATTGCGCCAGCAGATACATTTTGAACCTGTGGGCTTCGAACTGTTGCCCGAGGAGTTCACCATCAAGGAATTGCAGAATCTTTATGAGGCCATACTGGATGTGCGTTTCGACCGCCGCAACTTTTACAACAAGATGAAGCGGTTAGAGATGCTTGAACAGATGGACGAGAAGGTAAACCCATCTCAGAAGAAAGAGGCTTTCCTCTTTCGCTTCAACAAGGCGAAATATGAGGAACTGAAGCAAAAGGGATTCAGATTGGAGTTTTAAATCGTAATAGGAATTTATGTACGGCAGAAGATATACACCCGAAAGAATTTCGGAATTGAAAGAGAATGAGATATTCGTGTTTGGCAGCAATCTGGCAGGTGCACATGGTGGCGGTGCCGCACGGTTGGCCTACGAGCGGTTTGGTGCCGTATGGGGAGAAGGCGTTGGTCTTCATGGTCAGACCTACGCCATCCCTACCATGCAAGGTGGTGTTGATACCATCAAGCCCTACGTGGATGAGTTCATCCGTTTTGCCAAGGAGCACAGCCGGCTCACGTTCCTTGTTACGAGGATAGGTTGCGGTATTGCCGGATTCCGTGATGAGGAGATTGCACCGATCTTTGCTGATGCCATTGATGTGGAGAATATCATCCTTCCGAAGGAGTTTGTGGAAATAATCACCGCAAAGGGCAAAAACAGTTATAATCTTGAAAGATTCCTGACCGCGCATAAATGCAACTACGAGAATGCCTTGAGAGAAATTGTGGACGGGTGCAAACGCTCGCATTGGATATGGTTTATCTTTCCGCAGTTGGCAGTATTGGGGCGTAGTGCCAATGCCAAATATTACGGCATCAGTGGATATAACGAGGCGAAAGCATATTATGAGCACCCCGTACTCCGCGCAAGACTAAGGGAAATAACTATGGCTCTGCTGCAACACCGTGGAGAGTCGGCGGTAG
>SFJN01000255.1 GCA_004555055.1 Bacteroidales bacterium
GCATCCCATCCTACACCCTATCCTTCACCCGAAATCCTCAGCAAAAGCAGGAAGTCTTGGGTATCGGTGTAGGAAATGTAGGCTTTTTTTCGAAAAACTTTTTTGTAGAGAGAAGGAAGTGACGTCCAAGAAAGCCGAAGCCTGGTAGGGAGGTTCCCCCTTCTTATTTTCCGCCCATAGCGCCTTGTCCGTCCCCTTGGGTACTGTTGCTTTGCGGTGCTGCCACATCATCGTTGCTGATGGTTCGGCGTGCCTTCTTGACGGATGTCTGTAACTTTCCGAGTCTCCAGGAAATGCTGATGCCGAAGCGCATCTGGTAGTTCCTGGTTTGTTCGGTCTTTACATACCCTTTTCCCTCGGATGTGGAGGTGTATGTGCGATAAGGATTGCAGAAATTGCTGATATTGAGTGCCAGTTCAAGCCGTTTTTCCTTGAGGAACGAGCGTGAGAGGCTCAGATTGTAGAAGTACCAGTTGCTACCCTTTTGTTGCAGGGAGAGCCAGGGGAGGCCTCCACCGGCAGAGATGCCCAGCTTCATGTTCCACCAAATGTCTTGCCGCAGGTTGGCAAAACCGTATCCCTGCCATCCCTCTTTATGCATTTTGACGTGGAAGGCCTCGTGCTTTTCGTTCTCCGCCACGTTGTGGTCGACGCTGAGGTCGGTGTATCCGCCGCTACCATTGAGGCTCAGCGAGGTGTGCGGTGAGATGTTCCAGTTGATGTATGCCGAAAGGTTTCCGGAGCGCCGGTGAAGGAAATTGTCGTAGGTGGTGTTGAGGCACTGCTGGCGGTCGATGAAGGTGTAGTCCGTCAGACCGTTGTTCGAAAAGTTGAAATAAGCGTTGAGGGCAATGCTGAACTTGGTGCCGAAGAGGTTGTAGTCGAATCCGAACGAATGTCCTTCCTCGCTCTCAAGACGCGGATTGCCATAACTGGCGAATCCCGGTGTGGAGGTGTCGGTATAAGGCGAAAGCTGGGAGATGCCAGGGCGCTGGATACGGAAAGAGTAGGTGAACTTCAGCATCTGCAGAGCCGAGAGGTTGTAACCCAGGTTGAGCGAGGGCAGAAGGTTATCGAAGTTCCGGACAAATCCTGGGCGTTTGCCGTCGGGGTATTTGACGTCGACGTGCGAATGCTCGTAACGCAGTCCGCTGCGCAGGCTGAATTTCTGGAGCTTCAGTACATATTCGGCGTAAGCTGCGGCAATGCCTCCGAGGTGCCTATAGTGTAGCGATGCGGCATCGTTGAGGGTCCAGTCGCCGCTTCCCATGCCCACTGCCGGTTTGTCGAACTGTTTGGAGTTGCTTTCGTTGATGCGACGGATGTATTTTCCGCCTACCGACAGTTGGTGCTCCTTACCGAAAGGAGTGGTGAAGTCAGCCTGTATGGTATGTTCGGTGGAGTGGTAGTCAGGGTCAATGTCCTGGTCGGTGAGGGTGGGGAGGTACTCCGCTCCTTCGATGTTGAGTGTTTCTTGACGCCTTTTCTGGTTGCTGGGAGAGCCATTGTAGCGGTAAGAGAAGGTCAGAGCTTGTTCAGACGAGGCAAAGGTGTGCTGGTAGTCGGCCCCGGCATTGTAGTTCATGCTGTTGTTGTCGAGGACGATGCGGCTGCTGTAGCTGTAGACTGATTTACCGTCTGCATCCCACATGTTTGCCGTGCCGATGGCGTCGAAGTCGTATTTATGCCCGAAGACTCCGGCATTGACGCTGAGGAGGTCATGGTCGCTGAATTCGTAGGAAGCATCAAGGCCGCCGAAGTTATAGAACACATTCGGTTTAGCCGAACCTCCTTGTTGCAACAGATGGAATTTGGTGTCCTCCTCGTACTGTACGCTGCTATGGTTGCTGGTAGACTTGCACCAGTCGTTGACACCGAAACCGTAGTTCGCCGAAACGGTGAACTTGCCGTATTGTACGGTTCCGAAGAATCCGCCGCCATAACCCTGGTTGTTGACATTGAGACGTGGGGTGACGGTCCAACCTTTGGTAACGGTTTCGGAGAGGGTGACGATGTTGAGGATACCCGATACGCCTTCGGCATCGTATTTCGCTCCGGGATCGGTAATCACTTCTATTTTCTTTACTGCCGAGGCAGGGTATGACTTGAAGATTTCCTTGGGATTGTTGGACATCATCTGGTTGGGCTTGCCGTTGACGTAGACCTTGAATCCGCTCTGTCCGTTCACCTTGATGTTGTCTTCGCCGTCGACGGTCACCATCGGCACCTTCCTCAGCATTTCGGTGAGGGTCTGTGTGGCAGCTTCTGGGTCGTCGGTGACGGAGTAGACCATTTTGTCAATCTCGGCCTTTATGGTACGTTTCTTTGCTGCTACGCTGGCTTCGCCGAGGACAACCTGCAGGGAGTCGTGGGCAGCCTGTATGGAGTCGAATTGCTCATCGGTGACACCGAACTGTGCGGAAGCCTTTCCTGCCAACGACAGCAGGACAAGCAGGATTGATATGTGTTTCGTCATGCTTTTCTGGATTGTTTTCCGAGAGGGGGGCATTCTCGGGGGATATGTGGATAGGGGTTTGTTGGATTTCATCCTCCGTTTCTCGCCAAGCCAAAGTGAGCAAGCTCTCTTTGGTCTTTTGGCTTA
>SFJN01000052.1 GCA_004555055.1 Bacteroidales bacterium
AGACTTTATAAAGGCCCACAAGCCTTGTAGGTAAAGGGATTACGGAAGTTTTCAGGTCTCTTTTTGACACTTATACCGATTTTACACCTATTTCAGGTCTCTTTTTGACACTTATACCAAAAAAGAACTAATTTATAGAACATCCCTAAAATGAGTAGGGGGATTATAGAGGCAATTGCTCGGTCAGAGGCGTATGGTGTTCAAAGTCGTAGGCCGTGATGCTCCGCAGGGTATAATAGAGTCCCCAATAGGTGCGCATGGCGTTGATGCAGTTGCGTCGGGCGGCATTCTTTTCGCTGATGGCCGCATTGAGGTCGAGGATGCTGCTGCGCCCCATGATGTAGAGCCTTCGGGCCACGGCATGGCGCTGTACGGCCCGTCTGTCCGTCAGGGTGGCAATATGCACCTTGCGCGACTGCATATTGAACTGGAGTACCAGTTTCTCTACATTCTTGTTGAAGTCTTCCATACCCTGTTCCGCCTGCATCTGGGCGAGCGCAAGTTCCGACTTGGCCACCTTCACCTTGCCACGCCCACGGCCCCAGTCCAGGATAGGAAAGGAGAGGGTCACACTGGCATACTCCTGATTCATAAGATGGCGATAGGAACTGTGCACGTCGCGTCCCGTCTGCGACAGGCCGAACTGTACATAGAGGTCGGCACGCAGGCCCCTGTTGGACCGGGCATACGACAGCCGGCTCTCGCTCTCCCTGACGACACGTCTGAAATACTCCGGGTCGGGACTGTGCAGCAGGGCATACTCCATTGCCATCGACAAAGGCACCTGAAACTGCGGCACACTGTCGGGCACAACAAGGCGTAGCGCCACCGTCGGGGACAGTCCAAGGAACGAACGCACGTTTTGCGACACCTCGTTCAGCCCGATTTCGGCATCCATCATATTGGTTTCCTCGTTGAGCCGATTGATTTCGAGCTGCAACATCTCGTTCTCCGTGACGGTGCCAATCTCGTACCGACCTTGCGCCATACGGTAAAGCGTATCGGCCGATTCGAAGTTCTGGCGTGCCATCTCAAGCTCGGCCTGTGCCAAGGCCAACGCAAAGAAGTGGTTGCAGGCGGTGGCAGAGATGACCTCAAGGGCTTCGGCATACTCCTTTTTGGCCTCGCTGTAACGGACCGGCTCTATGCGTTTGTCCCACTTCAGGGAATTGTAGCCAAAGAGGCTCTGCTCAAAACCCACCACAAGGGGCTGGCTGCTGTAGGCCACCGTTTGCTGACGGAACTCATCGATGCGGTTCAGACTGCTCTTGAGAAAGATGCTTCCGCCGGTCCAGCTCACATTCTGGTTGACGCACAACGAAAGGTCGGCGCCAAACTGGTCCTGCCGGATAAAGCAGGCCGTTCCGTCCGATTGGGTAATCTTGTTCACCTGCTTGTTGATATAGGGAACGGAGGAGAGCGTGACGGAAGGCAGAAGGTTAGTCCTGAAATTGCGGTAGTTCCAATAGGCCGCCAAAAAGGTGTTGCGGGCACTTTGCACCGAAGGCGACTGCTCCTGCGCCAAACGTATGGCATCCTGCAGGCTGAGCATCAATGTGTCGGCCTCGGCAGCGGCCATGCTCCTGCACAGTGCAAGCAGCATCGCCATGCATATCATTGTTTTCATCGCCTTTGCTCGTTTTTGATGCAAAGGTAAGTGTTAGACCTGCAATCACAAAGAGTTTTTCGTTCCCCACATGCAGATTGTAAAAAAATCACACACCTTGCTGTATGAAAATCATACACTTTTCGGCAATGGACACCTGATTTACATGCATTTTTGAAGGGTTGAAGAGCGAAAAAAAGTATCTTTGCACCATGAAAGCATATGACAACACCATTCTTGTCGTCGACGACAATCCTGCCATCCTCACTGCCGTGAAGATCTGCCTGGCCGATGCCTTCGGACGCATCCTCACACTTTCTACACCGGAATCCGTACTCGCCACCCTCCAGAGCGAGCATGTGGATGCCATACTGCTGGACATGAATTTCTCCATGGGAGTGAATTCCGGACAAGAGGGCATCATCTGGCTGTCGGCCATCCATCGTAAGCATCCCGACACCCCTGTGGTCCTTATGACAGCTTATGCCGATGTGAAACTGGCAGTAAAGGGGCTGAAGAACGGCGCGGTGGATTTTGTCACCAAACCTTGGGACAACGACGAACTCATTCGTGCGCTCAAGGATGCAATAGACAAGACAAAGGAAGTGCCGCGACTTGATGAAGTGGAGAGGATGCACGTAAAAAAGGTGGTGGACAAATGCCACGGCAACATCAGCAAGGCTGCAGAACTCCTCGGCATCACACGCCAGACACTCTACAAGAAATACCGACCATGACCATCATCTTCATTGTCATCGCCCTCCTGTTCATCGCCTGGGGCTACTACAGGCATCAATGCCTGCTCAAGGAACGTGCCACACTGATGCGCGATGCCATTCGGCACCGCGACTTTTCGTTCCGCCTGCCTACTAAAGGACTGTTTTCCGGCGAACGCGCCCTGCAGGAACTGCTCAACGATATGGGTGAGGACATCCGCAAACTTGTTGCCCAGGAGGAGGTGGAATCGTGGCAACGCCTCACCCGCGTGCTCACCCACGAAATCATGAACGCCACCGCGCCCATACAGTGCATCACCCAAGCCTACCTGGCAAGCCCTCACATCAAGGGGTCGCCTTATGAGGAGGGTATCAAGACCATCAGCGACACGACGGCGGGACTTTCCCATTTTGTGAACAACTATCGGAAACTGACTCTGTTGCCGGATCCCGTGATGGAAGACATCAACCTCGCCGCCTTCTGCAACGCCCTCTCCACCGCCTATCCCCATATCCGCTGGCACATAGAGGTTCCCGCAGACATCATCATCCATGCCGATGGGAACAAACTTCGGCAGGTGTTTGCCAATCTCATAAAGAATGCCGTCGAAGCGAATGCAAAATGCATCGGCATCAGGCATCTCCCTCATCCAAAGGCAGGGCGAAGAAAGCCCTCATCATTCCACAAACTGCAGGTGAGCAACGACGGCCACGTCATTCCGGACGAGGTGGCACGCGAAATCTTCATCCCCTTCTTCACCACCAAGCCACAAGGTTCCGGAATCGGTCTTGCCCTCTCGCGTCAGATTCTCTTGAAGCAAAAGCTCTCGCTCTCCCTTCGCGAAAGACCCATCAGCGGCTATAACGTGACCTTTGAAATCGAAGGCAACTGGCTGTAATGCAGCAAAACAAATGCCTTCTGCCCCGACCCTTCTCCCCTCAACAAAAAAAATTGCCTGCAGTCCGTGGGAGAGCAAACACTCGCACAGGCTGCAGGCAAGATTATTTTTTTTTACATCCACTTGATGCGGCGGAAATAGCGGTAGAAAAGGAGGGTGATGATGATGCTGCCGATAATGACTCCGGCGAAACCGTAAATCGAGGTTTCCATACCGTTCAGGAGGTTCATGCCGAAGAAGCTGGCTATCAACGTAGGAAGCATGAGGATGATGCTCACCGAGGTCATCGTCTTCATGGTCTGCGCCATGTTGTTGTTGATGATGCTGGCGTAGGTCTCCATGGTGGAATCGAGAATGTTCGAATAGATGCTCGTGGTCTCGCGTGCCTGACTCATCTCGATGTTCACGTCTTCAATCAGGTCGGCATCAAGTTCGTCAATGGGAAGTTTCATCTTCAGTTTCGAGAGCAGCGTTTCGTTGCCACGGATGGATGTAACGAAGTAGGTCAGCGAATCCTGCAGACGGGAAAGGGCAATGAGGTCGACATTGTCGATGGGATGGTCCAGTTCGCGCTTGGCTTTCTCTATCAGGGCACTGATCTGCTTCAGACGCTTCAGATACCACACGGCACTGGAGAGGAAGATGCGGAAGACGAAGTCGATGCTGTCGGTGAATCCCAGTCCACGCTTCTGCTGATAGCTCACAAAGTCTATCATCATATTCGTCTCGTAGTTGCAGACAGTGATGCATACCCCCTTGTTGAGAATGATGCCCAAAGGGATGGTGGTATGGGGCGTACGGCTCTGCGCCTCCTTGACGTATGGGATACGGAGGATGATGAGCGTCCAGCCCTCGTCGTAATCGTAGCGGGCACGCTCGTCCTTGTCTCGGATGTCATCAATGAAATAGTCGGGGATTTTCAGGTCGTTAATCAGAAATTCCTCATCGTTGCGGCTGGGACAGGTAACCTGTACCCAGCAGTTGGGCTGCCACGCATCGAGCGTCCGCAGTCCCTGGTTGTAGTTCCAGAATGTACGCATGCTGTTTCTTCCTTTTGAATGAAAGACACGTTCTGGCTTTCACGGTGCAGGATGCCCCGGAAGATTTCCGAAAAAAACTCAGGAAAACAAGAAAGCCATAAAATAGATATAGGAAGAAAGCGCCTGCGGAAATAAGGGGATTCTATCCGGAAATACAGCGGAGAGAATGGGCTTCTTCCTATACGTGGTAAACCGTAGTTTCCGCGTGATAGTCGTCCATTATCTGTTTTTTAGGTGAATACTGGAGGCTTCGGGATGGATGGACCCTGGGCCCCATGGGCTGGGGTTTCCGGCAAAAAGGACCGGAGGAAACGGTAAAAATCTGTCTGAAACAACGAAGTCCGCAACCCGAACAGGGCTGCGGACTTCTTCAGAGAGCCGAAAGCGGGACTCGAACCCGCGACCCACGCATTACGAATGCGTTGCTCTACCAACTGAGCCATTTCGGCAGCAAGATTTCGGTAACCGGATGCAAAAATACGGCAGTTTTCCGAAACAGCAAAGCATTTTCCCTTTTTTTTGCATTTATGGCATCCTTTTTCCATGCTTTTCACAGGCTGAAAAGACGAATTCCCCAAAGCACATTGCAGGAAAACACGTGAAGAAGGGACGGCAATAGGAGGGAGAAAGTGCCGCGAAAAAAGATTGGTTCGCGGCATTTTACCGTACTTTTCTCCGACCCTTAGCAGAACTTTGCGGACCGTTCGTCAGCCCTTTCCGAAAGATATGAAAGAAGTCATCAGAAGGGATATCCGATGGCAAAATGATAGGCCACTCCGTCGCGGAAACGTTCGAAGTTGTAGAATCCGCTGCGCTGCGTAGTGTAGGGGGCATGGAGTCCGATGCCGACATCAAAGCGAAGGACGAGGAAGTCGAGGTCGTACCGGATGCCGGCTCCCGTACCGAGAGCAATGCGCCGGAGGTTGCGGGCCGAAACTTCAGCATCCGGACGCTGGGCGTCGCGCTTCATCAGCCACACATTGCCAGCATCGAGGAAGAGGGCGCCGTGCAGTCCGCCGAAGAGGTGGGCACGGAGTTCCACGTTGGCCTCAAGCTTAAAGTCGCCGGTCTGGTCGATATACGAATACTTCGTGTTCGGGGAACGGTAGCCTCCAGGGCCTGCCGTCCGCACCGTAAAGGCCCGGACAGAGTTGGCACCACCAATATAGAACTGCTCGGCATAAGGAGCGGCCTCGTTGTCACCGTAATTGTAGATAATGCCTGCAAAGGCACGGCTGGCAAGCTTGAGCCGCTGGTTGAGGGGGAAGGTGTAATGTACCTCGGCAGTGGCCTTCACGAACTGCGCAAAACGGCTGCCGAAAATCTTGCGCGGAAGACTCTTGTCGTGATGCGGATAAATGAGACAGTGAATGCCGTCAACCAGGTTTCCAGCCTCCTTCACCGTTCCCTGAAACCACAATTTCCCCTGAGGTTCCGCCGGCGAATTATAGGTGAAGACATAACTCATCGAGGGAACAAAAACGTTGCGGGTGGTGGCATAGAGGGCAGGGTTGGCCTGGCTGATGGAGTCGAAAGTGGCAGTGGTGCTGAGAAGTTTGTAGTAACTCAGGTCGACGAGGGTCCATTCGTGCTGTACACTTCTGCCCCCCTGGGCTACGGTTCTACGAGGTTGCCAGTCGTAGACCACACTTCCGCCGAAGTCGAGCATGCGGAAGAATCCGGAACGGTTCTTCATATTGGCCTCCAGGGCAAACTTTGTGGTAGCCGGAAACCGCAGGCGTCGTTTGGCGACAAAGGGGAAGGCAAAGCGCGGAAGTTCGAAATTCAGCGACGAACCGAGCTCGAAACTGTTGAGCATACCGTTGCCCCCCTGACGGTGACGCCCAAGCTGCCACTCGTAACTGCCAAAGATGTTCCATGCCACCGTCTCGCCACCTCGGAAAGCATTGCGCTTTGCCAGTTCATATTTCACGCCAGGACCGACCTGTTGGTTCGACTTCAGTGTGGCATTCACCTCGAACGACGAATCATAGGGTTTGCTCAGACTTGCATTGACGTAGACGTCCAAGGTGTCGCAGCCGGGAAGGGTGTCGCGCGGTACATAATTGATGTCGATGGACGAGAGCACTCCCATAGCAGCCAGCTTTGACACGGTATTCTTCTGGTCGGAGAGGGCATATGGCTCACCTCGACGGTGCATGATGGCCGTGCGCCAAAGGCGGGGTTTGAGGGGGATGTCCTTGCCACGCCACATATAGGTGGTACCGCGCCGCGTCAGTGTCCGGGGCTGTAGCGCCAGGGAATCGGCACTGCGGGTGGCATAGCCCCCCATATTGATATAGGTATGTCCGATGTACCAGGGATGGCGGGCCGATGCGTCCATCTCCGGACGAGGCATCACGCGCAGCTGCACCTTACCTGGACGCATCAACGTGTCAGCCTGATAGGTGGCATAGGCGGAGTTCCAATAGAAATAGCCGTTCTCGCGCAGGAGATTCCCCATACGCTCCTGCTCGGCATTGAGGGTGAAGACGCTGAAAGGCATCCCACGCTTCAGCAACTGTTCCTGACGGTGGACGGCGAAAATGGAATCGGGGCCCTCTCCGAAACTGCGATACTCCACACTGTCGAGGCAGAAAAGGGGACCGGTGGTCACGTCATAGGCTATCTTTGCCTTTTTCGGATGTCTGGTTTCCACGATGCGGTAGTCCACATTGCCCCGGAAGAAACCGTAGTTACGGAGGGTGTTTCCGGCCACCTTGGCACGGGTTTCAGGGGCAACGGTGGAGACGAGCACCGGCGCTTCGCTGAAATGTTTGAACATCCACCGGCCAAAACGGCTCTCACTTTCGGCATAGCGGTTGTAGATTCTCAACCTCAACTTCAACGGCTGCGTGAAGGAGGAGCTCCCGAACACCGAACCATTGGGGGCATAGGCCAGTGCGGCATCCACCTCTTCCTTGGCAGTGTTGAAAGCCTGGACGGTGGTCTTGTCCTTGGCATCGCCCGTTTCGCGGTGATATTTTGTGCTTTTTATGCCCACATACAACTGTTCGCCGTCGGAAATCTTTTCCGTCGTCGAACAGGCTCCCGCCAGCAAGACGAGGAGCATCAGCAGGAATATGGGGTATTTGCGTATCATTGAAACATGGAAAACAGGAAGTGAATGCACCGGCTACTTCTTGCGGCGGAACAGGAAGAGCTCGCCCAGACGGTCGGTCTTGCGGCGGAGTATCAGACCCGCCCCAGTCTTCATCATGGTGCCTTCGAGCGGGTCATGTGCGGCACGGTCGTAGAAGACACGGACATAGCGCGTGCCCGAACGGTCGAGACGGTATTCCAGACTGATGTTGTCGATGAAGGAAGCTGCAGAATTCTCGGCATCGGCACCCGACTGCACACTGCCGCCAATCTTCACACTGATGCGGTCGTCGAGGAAACGTTTTGAAAACTGGAAGGAGTAGTCGGTGGTGGCGGTACCGGATGCCGATGTGCCGTTCTCCATTCCGAAACTGACGTCAATGGTCGACAGGGCTTTGCCGGCGATATTCTGGATTTCGCTCTGCAGGAATGCATTAAGGGCATTCGAGGCCTTGATGCCCGAGGTGAGGTTGTCCGTCACATACATCCCTGTAGCGAGCAGTGCCACCGCCGTCTTGTTACGGTCTTCGGCACTCATCGACATCAGTTCGTTCTGCACGCTCAGGTCTTCCGGAGCATCAATGGTGAAGGCCAGCCCCATATCCTGCAGGGTGCGGGAAATTTCCACCCCCACATTAAAGTTCACCCTTCGCTGCACATCGTTCTCCGTCACCACGGCACGGGTCTTCTCCGTAGCGCGGATGGAGAGGCGTGGATTAAGCATGTCTCCGGTGAATTCGGCATAACTGCCCTGCTCGAGCTGGAATGTCTTGAGGGGAATCACCGGCAGTTCGTAGTTCATCTCGCCCTCCTCGATGGTATAGCGTCCCGTCAGTCGGGTCACGCCCTGCTGCGTCATACGCAGGGTGAGGTCACCGCCGCCACGAAGGTCGACGTAGCTTTCGCCGTTACGCGAGAGGAAACAGTGGAACTTTGCACCCTGGTCGATGTGTATGCCGAGCGACATGTCGATGCGCATGTCTGTCGCAGACTCTTCTGGTTCGGGAATGTAGGTGCTGTCTTCGAAACTGGTGAAGGTGACAAGGTCGGACAGACGGTCCTCGACGGTAAGGGGCGAATCGGCAAGGACATAGGTGGCATCGGTGCCGGGAAGCAGTCCGACATTGCCACGCACCACAAGGTTGGAAAGGGAACCGCGGGCTGTGCCGTCGAAATCGGCAAGGACCTTTCCGAAGATGAGCGACGACTTCTGACGCTCGCTATGGATGAGTTCGAAGTCGGTGGCACGGAGACGGAAATCGAGAAGTATGTTGTTGAGGTCAGCAAGATTGACATTGCCGTTCACATTGAGGGCGGTATTGCCCGAAGTAAGCCGGTAGTCGGTGAATTCCAGCCGCGAATCGGCAAAGGCAATGGGACGTTCGTCCATCAGGAAGTCAACGCCGTAGACCGGGCTGTAGAAGTGGGCCTCGTTCAGGTCGAGGGTTCCGCTCAGACGGGGTTGGCTGTCTGTGCCTTCGAGGACGAAGTTTCCGGCGGCAAATCCCCTCAGACCGAATCCGGTGCCGGCAAGGAAGGCATTGACCACCTCAAGGGGGAAACTTTCAAGGTTGACCTCGCCCTGATAATGCCCGTCACGGTCGTTGTAGACAGCCGAACAGGTGCCAACATCCTTGCCGTCGAACGAGATGAAGGCATCGGCATAATGCTCGCCGCCGGCTTTGGGCAGATAGATGATTTCCGTTCCGACATTGCCGATTTGCTGACCCTCGTAGGCCAGGTCGCGGACATTGACACTTGCCATGGCAGAAATGCCCAGGGTATCGCCGTGCTGCTCCGTGACGTGGACGTCGCCTTCGGCAGTTCCTGCCAACTGTGGCAGGTAGGGGAACACCTCGCTGAGTGCTGCAAGGTCGACAGCCGTGAGCGAAAGGGTGATGTCGTTCTGGCTTTCATCGGCAGGGACGCTGTAGATGGCAAGACCCATTCCCGTGCTGTCGACCAGTTGCACGTTGGCATGGACCATTCCCTTGCGGTTGATGCTGACACCATTGTCGCTGTTGATGCGGAAGGTACGGTAGGCAATGGTGGGCTGTTCGGGACGGATGGTGAAGCGTACGCCCTCGTCATCGTCCATCAGTTCGGCACGGAGTGCCAGGTCTATGCCCCGCCGTCCCGACTCATCGGTGAAGAGGAGCGATGCCAGGGCTTCCTCTTCGCGGATGTGTGCATTGAGGTCGGCAGTGAAGCGGTGGGGATTGTTCTTTTTGTAGTTATGGAAATGGGTAAGGAGGTTCACCCCCTCATCGTCGTGTGTCACCGTGCAGGATATGGTGTCGAGCTGGATGGATGCCGTGGCGAATGTTCCCAAAGCGGCACTGCCATGCAGCCCCTCTTCGCGATTGGAATGCAGTTGCACGTCAAGGCTGGAGAGGTTGGTACCCTTCATGGCCAGGTATTTCGAGAATGGATTGTCCTCGCCGGCATGGAATGCCAACGACGCTTCGGGAAGCAGGTGGCGCAGGGTGTCGTTCTCGAACTGGCGGTTCTGCATCTGCCGCACCGTTTCGCGGCCGAGGAGTCCGGCTGTCCGTGAAAGTTGTTCCCAGCTGCCGGCAGCCTGGAAATCGAGGAAGAGGTCGCCCGTGGAAATACGGGCCATGGTGGAAGCCGCAGAGGAGGATGCGGCAAAGGCAATGTCGCGGAACATCGACGAGCGCGTGGCACCCGTCAGATAGTTCTCCGTCAGACTGCCTTCGACATCAAAATCCTTGAAGTCCTTCCCGGCGTGGGCCTGCAGGTTGAGCAGGGTATGAAGTTTGAGCGTAGAACTGGCATTCGTCAGGCGTTGCAGGTCGATTTCATCTCCCATCAACGTGGCGCTGACATCGTAACCTCCGTCAATGACAGCCCTGACCTCGGCAGTAATATTGCCAAGGTCACTAGCCACATCCATCACGGCCTGGGCCTCGCCCTGCCGCAGGTCGGCAGCGAGTTGCAGATGGTCCAGACTGTAACCGGAAACTTTCATAGGCTTCAGGTCGACCTTGGCTTGTAGCGACGTCCGTGGGGATTGGACATCGAAGCCACGACCCTCGACATCGAAACTCCCGGTAAGGGGACTGACAGGCAGCGATGGGACAAAACGCGCCAAGGGCAACGCACTGGCGGTGCCGTGAAGGCGGTATGCCTGCTGCGGAAGATTGGCATCCACCCGAGCGGCAAGCATCCCACCTGCCACACTGGCGTTAAGGTTGGCATCGAAGCGTTCGGCATCGTCATAGGCATGACCGCTGGCATGGAGGCGGAGCATCTGCGCCATCCGCAGGTCGGCACTCCGAAGATGAAGTTGCCGACGATTGCCTTCGACATCGGCTGCAAGCACCACATCGCCCCGCAGGAAAGGTGCGATGGCCGGGGAAGAAAGGAGGCTGCGGTCGACCACGTGCTGCATGACAAGCATCTTTGTGATTTCCGCCACATCGGGACGTCCAAGGGTCGCATTGAGACGGACGGACATCAGGCCGGAACCGCGGGCTTCAAGGGCACTCCAGTCGACGGATGCCGAAGTCTCGAGGCGTGAATTGGGGGTGAGTATGGCGAAGTCGGGCAGACGGATGCCGAGGGTGTCGAGGACGACGGCACCACGGGCATCGGAGATGTCCAGACCATAGGTTCCTTCTTTCAGTGCCAACGTGCGGAGCAGGGCTCTCACCTGCAACTTTTCATCGCAACGGATGGAATCGACCGCCATGGCCCACTGCGACACTGCGGCAAGCGTATCGGCTTTCATCCGCGCAAAGTTGCCGACGGTGACGCCGCAACGCTCCAATGCAGCATGGTCCGCCTCGTAGAGGCTGGAGGCAAGGTCGAAGTTCCCACCCTTGAGGTGCACACTGCCGAGGCTGGCATCTACAAACAGTCGGCTTTGGGTGGAGTCGGCCGGCAGCAGTATTTTCAGATGCGAACGGTGGATGCGTGCATAGCGTGCCATGATTTTCCACTCCACCGGTTCCGAAACGCTGTCCTTTGCAGCCGTGTCGGAAAGGGTGACATTGAGGTCGGCACCGTCAAGCACGGCTTTCCGCACGTCCACCATACCACGTTCCCATGCCACACCTTCCACATCGGCCGACAGGCTCTTCACGCAACCGTCAATGGCACAGTCGGCAATCAGCGACTTGGTGTGCAGCCGGGTATCGGTCAGACTGAAGGCCTTGATGTCGGCCTGTGCCCCCAGCAGGGGTTTCAAGGGTATACGGAACTGCAGGCCGGAGGCATAGACCAGCGTATCGCCCTCCTGGTCGACTGCTGCAAGACCATCGGCCTTGAGGTCGAGCACGGGGGTGATACGTATGTACTCCACGCTCACCTTCATGCCCAACGTCTGGGACATCTTTTCGCCCACAAGATTCACTGCCCACCGCTGCACAGGGGGCAGATAGACGAGGACGCAGAGAAGGCACACCAAAAGCACCGGTACCAGGACGAGGGCACCGAGGAACTTGAGGAGTCTTTTGGGAGTGATGCGCATAGGATACTCTTAGGTTGGAAAGAAAACGTTGGTAAAAACCTTCGTTTTCTCGCCAAGCCAAAGCGAGCAAACTCTCTTTGGACTTTTGGCTTAACGAAAACGTTCTGTAAGGATGTGCAATAATGTTTCGGAAACCGCAGGAAAAAGTTTCGAAGGGCAAAGAAAAAAACGGATGGCTGGAGCAGAAATGGTATGGGATTAATGCTTCCGTTCCCACCGGACTTCCAGGTTGTTTGAACCTACAAGCACTCCGGCGATATGCAGGTCGTAGAACAGTTCAAGGCAACCGCCTTCTGCATCATAGGAGCAGGCATGGCGCTGCGTTTCGACCGCCATGTCGATGATTCCTGCCGGAGTGCGGTAAAATGCCTCGCTCTTCTTCGCCACCTCGAACGTCATACGGCTTTCGATGTGTCCGGAGCGTCGGATTGTCACCATGGATGCTGTGCCGCTGATGGCGGTCTCGCCCTGGTTTTCGGCATCGTAGTATTTCACGCTCCAGGTATCGTCGTCGCGGAGGGCAACGACGGCCTGGGCGCTATGGCAGATGCGGTCGCACTGGCCATCGGTGGTCGTGCTGTGCAATACGGAGTTCAGTGTGGCTTTATAAAGCATCTGTAACGGTTTTTGTGGGAGGAGTTTGCTGACGACTGGCGGCAAATTACCCTCAACGACGCCGAAGAATCTTGCGGCCGTTGTGGATGAGCAGCCCGCCCTTTTCGCGGCTCACGCCACGTCCGAGCAGGTCGTAGCAGGGAGCATCGTCCGACGACGGCGACACAGGTGCATCCACACTGGTAATGGGAGCAAGGGTGAAGGGGTATTCGCTATAGATAATCCATGGCCAACGGAGGGCGAAGATATAGTCGGCAGATTTTTCAAGAGCCTTGAAGGTGACTTCGAGCGTGGCCGATTCGCCGGCCTTGAGATAGACATAGTCGTAATGGCGCCAATCGGTATCGGTCTTTTTCTCGAGTCCCGGGAAGATGGAGTACACCACCCTGCTGCCACTTGTTTCGTTTCGCTCGTTCTTCACAGGGATACGGAAAGTGGCGGCGTCCTCTTCCGGAAAGAATTCGATGTCGCCGAAGGTAAGCTTGTCGCTGTAGGCAGGGCGGAATTCAACGCTCTTGTTGCCGAAGATGTGGACATCGTCGGGCGAAAGGTGGACGGTGCGTACACCGGTGGTGGCAAACTGGCAGTGGACGGTGACGGTACGCACCTCACCGGGGTCCATGGTCACCCCGAAAAGCGCACCGTAGTCGCCCTGGCGGAAAGGTTCGTCGTCGGTCGGAGCATTGCTGAAGATTTCGAAAGGCGAGGTGATGCGCTGGTCCGTAGTGTTGCGCAGGGTGATGTTCACCGGCACGTACTTCCCCACCCTCGCCACATCGGGCATCTCTATCCCCTCGACGGCAATCTCGTAGCCGGTCCGCGGCTGGGGACTGTCGGCCAATGTGGTATCCACCTCGTCAGGACAGATGATGATGGCCTGCTGGTTGCAGAAGAATCCCTGCATGGTACCCAACGGTGTGGGGTCGGCAGGATTCTCGAAGGCACTCAAGGAAAGAATATCGTGGTATTGTCCGTCATAGGCTCCGGCATAACCCCAGTTGACATGGAACCGGTCGTTCTCGTCAAAACCGTCGATGACGAAGGCATGTCCGGCTATGTTCATGGTGTAGCCGGTATAGAGGACGGGACGCCCCTGCCGCAGTTCGTTTTTCAGGATTTCCTTCCACTGTTCAGGGGTATAGTCGTACGAGTCGAGGTATACGGCAGTCTTCCATCCGAAGACGTCTTTCAAGGGTTCCACCAGGTTCTGCGCGTCGGCACCGCTTTCACGGAGACCGTAGTTCATCTTTGCCATCAGTCCGCACGCCAGGGAGAGCGTGGCCACTTCGTCGACGGCGCGTTGATACTCCGCCTCACCGCACCCGACGCTCTGCGCGGTGCCGTCGCCGTAGTCGGGAAGGATGTCGGCCGTATGGATGACCGTACCCTGGGGCAACGATTCGACGGCATAGTTTACAGTTGACCATCCTTCGAGTTTCTGACGAAGGGTGATTTCGCGTCCGTAATACGAGACGACGGTCTCCAATGCCG
>SFJN01000256.1 GCA_004555055.1 Bacteroidales bacterium
TTGCGACGGCGTCCTCCTGTACGATCCCCGCAGCGCGGACTACATCGTAGCGGAACCGAAGTGCGAGCTGGAGGTAAACAAGACCGGCAATCTCACGTTTAGGATTGCACCGACGCACCCGCTCTACGGACAAATCCAGAAACTGAAATCCGAGATTGCGGTGTATCAGGACAACGAGCGCCTCGGCGCTTTCCGCGTACTGAACGTAGAGCAGGACTTCAATAATATAAAAACGGTCACCTGCGAGGGCGAGCTGGCCTACCTCCTCGACAGCGTACAGCGGGCAGCCGAATACCACGATGTGACCGTGGCGGAGTATTTCGCCATCGTCGTCGCAAACCACAACGCGGACGTGGACAGCAGCAAGCAATTCACAGTCGGGGCCGTGACGGTCACCGACCCGAATGACAGCTTGTACCGGATCCACAGCTACGAAAATACGTGGGAGTGCATAGAAGACAAGCTCCTCGACCGGCTCGGCGGGTACATCCGTATCCGCATGAGCGGCAGCACCCGCCTGATCGACTACGTTACCAGCTACGGAAACGTGAACCCGCAGATCATCCGTTTTGGAGAAAACATCCTCGACCTCGTGCGCGAGGTGCGCGGGGAGAACGTGGCAACAGTGCTGGTGCCGCTGGGAGCAGCCGACGAAGAGACCGGCGAAAAGCTTACGGTCAAATCTGTAAACGACGGGCTGGACTACATCGAGGATGCCGAGGCCATTGAGACCTACGGCAGGATCGTGAAGACGGTCGAGTATGATGACGTGACCGTGGCCTCAAATCTGCTGACAAAGGGCTACGCGGAGCTGGCTAAAATGAGCAAGCCCACCATCACCCTCACCATGACGGCAGTCGACCTGCATCTGGTGGACGTGAACATCGAGCGGATCAAGATCGGAGACAGCATCCGCGTACTCTCGGAGCCCCATGGGATTGACGAATACATGATCGTCCAAAAGCTGCAGTTGGACTTCCAGCACCCGGAGAATTCTGTGGTAACCCTCGGAGCCGTGAAACAGACGCTGGACGGCAACGTCGGCAAGCGCAAGAGCGAACCGCTGGATGCTATTATTGCACAACAGGCGGCCATGCAGCAGACAATCAGTTCTGTGCAGACGACGGTGCAGGAATGCTATTCGGAGATCAGCAAGACCGCAGAGGAAATCCGAACCGAGGTCAGTGAGAGCTACCTTGCCAAGACCGAGCTGGAGACAATCCAGAGGGATTTCCAAACCAGCATCACGCAGAGCGCCAGCGAAATCCGTATGGACTGTAGCTGCGAACCAGCAACTGTTGGAAGAGTACATTCGGTTTCGTGGAGCCCTCATTGAGCTGGGTAAAATCGGCAACGCATTTACAGCGGAATTGTCGAATGAGAAGCTGTCCTTCAAGGAAAACGGTCAGGAGATCGCATTCATATCCAATCAGGCACTGAAGATTACGAATGCCGAGATCCGCTACAAGCTTTCGCTTGGCTCGGTGGAGCGTGGCTGGTTTGACTTCATCCCTCGCGCCACCGGCAACCTTTCAATAATCTGGCGCGATGCAACATAAGGAGAATACTACATGGCAACAGGCAAAAGCGGAAAGATATCTATAACAGGAACGAAAAACATGAGTGCCGTGCTGTACTGGTCGGAGACATATGACGTTGCAACGAACACCCATGTTGTGAAGATCGACAATATCAAATTCAAGTCCTCAAACTGGTACGGTTTTACATACTACCTCACCGGCAGCATAGTTGTGAACGGAACAACGGTGTTTTCGTGCAGCTCGACCTCCGGTTCCCACTATGTGAGCATAAACAGCCAGAACACGGAATATCCCATTACGGCAAACTCCGGCTACTCCGCTCCCCCGTGGTCGAGCGGCAGCATCACCGGCAACACGGACGGCACCAAGACGGTGACCGTCAAGTTTAATTTCAGCGGCTATTCCGTCAGCGGCACCGGCGCAAACGGCTTTAACGTCACGACCTCAAGCGACATTGCGCTGACGACCGTACCGCGAAAATCCACCGTAAGCATGAACGCAGCAACGATGGGATCGGCGGCAACGATCAGTATTACCCGCGCATCCTCGTCGTTTACGCACACACTGACCTATTCTTTCGGCAACGCAAGCGGGACGATCAAGACAAAGACCACAGCAACATCCGTTTCATGGACACCGGCTTTGACCTTGGCAAATCAGGTGCCGAACAGCACCTCCGGCACGGTCACCATTACCTGTTCCACCTATAACGGCAGTACGCTCATCGGATCAACGACCTGCACGGCAAAACTGTCCGTACCGGCATCAGTCGTGCCATCGTTCAGTTCCCTGACAGCAGTCCGTGTGGACGGCACGGTGCCTTCCTCGTGGGGCATTTATGTTCAGAACAAGTCCAAAGCAACGCTGACAATAAACGGAGCGGCAGGAAGCTACGGCTCCACGGTCAGCGCCTACAGCATTACGGGCGGAGGCTTTTCGGGGACATCGAGTTCTCTCACGACCGGCTTTTTGACCACCTCCGGCACGGTCACATTCACAGCGAAGGTAAAAGACAGTCGCGGACGCTGGTCAGCGGAAAAGACCGTGTCCATATCCGTTGTGGAGTATTCGCCCCCGAGCTTCACCAATTATCTCACGCAGCGGTGCAACAGTGAAGGAACGGTCACGGCCAACGGCACCTACGGCAAAGGCACAGTCACTTTCGCCTATGCAAGCTGCAGCAGTAAAAACACTGTTACCACCGCCGTGGCGTATAAGCGCAGCACCGTATCTAGCTACACAGCCACCAGCGAGACATTCACATCCGGCACGGCCTTCACCTTCGGCGGTGGAAATCTGTCCACAGATTATTCCTATGACATACGCTATACGCTGACTGATGCCTTCGGGGGCATTGACGTTGTGGATACGGTTTCTACTGCATCCGTGCTGCTGGACTTCAAAGCCGGTGGCACGGGCATTGCCATCGGCAAGGTCGCGGAAAAGGACAGCACCTTTGAGTGCGCATGGAACACAGAGATCGGCGGCAAGCTGGACATTGCCGGAGCCGTCACGACCCCAAATTCGGTATCCTGCAAGAACATCATCATCCACGGCAGCAACCCGGATAACGACACCCGCTTTTTTACATCGGATGCGGCAAATAATATCTATGCGAAGGTCAACGGCGTAACTCCACTCGTCATTACTGATTCCGCTGTCCGCGCCGGAGTCTCGTACACGGATACCGTGACCTGCGGATCGGCATCCTACCCGTGGAAGGCAGTGTACGGCTCGAAGCTCTACGAGGGAGGAACGGCACTTTCCGCCAAGTACCTTCCGCTGTCCGGCGGCAAGATGAGCGGTACGCTTCATTTGTCACGCACAACGGATGCCTCCGGTACGGCAGATAACAAGCCCGCTCTCATGATCGGCAACGCGACCGGAGCGCACTTGGAGCTTGACGGCAATGAGCTTATGGCAAAAGCGTCTGCTACTACCACCACATCACTATACCTCAACAGCGAAGGCGGCACCGTATATATTAACGGCTACAACACCTTCTGGACGACCTGCATCGGCTACGGCAGTATGTCGCAAAACGGCACCTTCTCCGGGACGGTACCGGCAGACACGAGGCTGTTTGTTATTGCCTTGTACGATGACTCGTATTCTGCATGGTACACAATGGCAGTTCCTAAGAACAGTTTT
>SFJN01000257.1 GCA_004555055.1 Bacteroidales bacterium
CTGACGGGAGCTGTCGTACTCTATCTGGCCGAGTATGGCGTTTAACCGCAAGCAGCGACTGAGGGACAACATCGAGGCGATACGGACGGCCTTCCTCCTTGACCGGGAAGGGCGCACCCCCACCGAGGCCGAGCGCGACATACTGCGCAGCTACTGCGGCTTCGGAGGCTTGAAGTGCATCCTGAACCCCGCCAAGGAACTGACGGATGCCGTCCACTGGGCGAAATCCGACCTCGAACTCTTTGCCCCCACGGCGGAACTGCACCGCCTTATCCGTGAGAACAGCCGTGACGAGACGGAGTACAAGCGTTATGTCGATTCGCTGAAAGGCTCCGTGCTCACGGCCTTCTATACCCCGAAGGAAATCACCGATACCCTCGCAGGCGTGCTTGCGGGGCATGGTGTCGTGCCCGTACGGTTGCTGGAGCCGTCGGCAGGCATGGGTGCTTTTGTGGACTCCATGCTGCGCTACGCACCCCAAGCCGATGTGATGGCTTTCGAGAAGGACCTGCTGACGGGCAGGATGCTCCGCTATCTTCATCCCGACCGCAAAGTGCGTGTAGAAGGCTTTGAGAAGATAGAGAAGCCCTTCAACGGCCATTTCGACCTTGCCCTGTCCAACATTCCCTTCGGCGACATCGCCGTGTTCGATGCGGAGTACGAGAAGCGTTCCCTCATGCACCGGGCTGCGGCGAAGAAGATACACAACTACTTCTTCCTGAAGGGACTCGATGCCGTGCGTGACGGCGGCATTGTCGCCTTCCTCACCTCGCAGGGTGTGCTGGACAGCGAGAGCAACAACGGCACCCGCTTCCTGATGATGAGGAATGCAGACCTGCTGTCGGTGGTGCGTATGCCCAACAACCTCTTCACCGAGAATGCCAACACCGAGGTAGGCTGCGACCTGATCATCCTCCAGAAGAACAGCCGCAAGGAAGAACTGACAGAGGATGACCAACTGTTGACGCAGACGGTGAAGGACAACCATACCCATGTAACGACCAACCGCTACCTGCTGGCGCATCCCGAATTGGTCATACACACCAGTGCCAAACTGGACACCGACCCATACGGGAAGCCTGCTATGGTTTATCTGCACGAGGGCGGTGTGGCAGGAATTGCCGAGGACTTGCGTAAGCGGATTGATGCCGATTTGGCTGCACGATTGGACGTGGCACGCTATAAGGGTGTGACAGAAGAGATACCTGTCCAAACCATTCCGTCTGCAACCGTGGGAATCAAAATAGCGGAAGAAGTCCCTGCAATTACAGAGACTACGAAAGAACACCCCTCAACAGACTTTTTCGCAGAGGGAAAGGCGGTACAGCTCACACTTTTTGATTTGTGGGAGTACACCGTTCCGCAAGAGAAGCCAGCTCCGAAGAACAAGAAGAAGTCTGCTGTTGCCAAACAGGCACAAAAGGGGAATAATCCCACACCTGCCCGTGCGGAGAAAAAGAAAAAGCAGATAGGTATTCTATCAGTTCAAGGTGAAAAAGACTCTTTGACTTCGAAAGAAGAAAAAGACGATGCCACCAAAGAAGAAAAGAAAACCCTGCCGGGCGACATCTATGCGGACATCAACTGGGAAGACAATCCGCCCATCAACGGATTCTATGAGGCCATGATGACGCTGACGCCCGAACGGCGTGTGGCACTGCGGCAGGAAGCGGAGCGCCATCGTCAGGAACAGTTGAAGAGATTGGGCGTGAAAGATACGCTTGATCCTGCCTTCATCCCTCCTATGGGAGAGATAAAGCCGCTGTCTGAAGCAGAGCAGAAACATACAGAGGTAAAGCAGACAGTGGATAAAACTGCGCAAACCGAAGTAAACGGATTGCTCCAAGCTACAGCCAATGCTCCTGCCAAACAGGAGCAGCCACCGCTTGACCTCACTCCGCATCCCTACGACCGTACATTGGAACCCCATCACCGTGAAGGCTCCATCGTGCTCGATGCGACAAGGAACGTGGGCTATCTGAAAGACCTCACGCCCTACGGAGCGATGTTCCATCCCGCCGACCTCAACGGATTCCAAAAAGAGAAACTGATGCTCTACATCTCCCTGCGCGATGCCTACGAGCGTCTGTACAGCTATGAGGCGGAGAACCACGAGGAGAACAAACCGCAGAGAGGCTACCTCAACACCTACTACGACGAGTTTGTCCTGCGCTATGGCCACCTCAACGCCAAGCAGAACGTGAAGCTGCTGCTGATGGATGCCGCAGGACGCGACATCCTCTCTTTGGAGCGTGAGGAGAACGGGCAGTTCGTCAAGGCCGACATCTTCGAGCGTCCCGTGTCCTTCTCTATGGACGAGGTTGTACAGGCCGACTCGCCGGAGGAAGCCCTGTCCGCCTCACTCAACAAGTACGGCACGGTCCATCTCGACTATATGCGCTCGCTCACCGACACCACCGTGGAGGAACTGCTCTCAGCCCTCCACGGCAGGGTCTATTTCAATCCCTTGGCGGACAATTACGAAATCAGCGACCGCTTCATAGCCGG
>SFJN01000258.1 GCA_004555055.1 Bacteroidales bacterium
AGGACAATCAGGTCGCAGCCCACCTCGGTGTTGGCATTCTCCGTGAAGAGGTTGTTGGGCATACGTACCACCGACAGCAAGTCGGCATTCTTCATCATCAGGAAACGGGTGCCGTTGTTGCTCTCGCTGTCCAATACACCCTGTGAGGTGATGAAGGCGACGATGCCACCGTCACGCACGGCATCAAGCCCTTTCAGGAAGAAATAGTTGTGTATCTTCTTTGCCGCCACACGGTACATGATGGAACGCTTCTCGTACTCCGCATCGAACACGGCGATGTCACCGAAAGGTATATTGGAGATGGCAAGGTCAAAATGACCGTTGAAAGGCTTTTCTATCTTCTCAAAGCCCTCCACATGCACCTTTTGGTCGGGATGCAGATGGCGGAGCATCCTGCCCGTCAGCAGGTCTTTCTCGAAAGCCATCACATCGGCTTGGGGTGAGAAATGCAACATGGAGTCCACGAATGCACCCATGCCTGCCGATGGCTCCAGCATACGTGCAAGCACGACACCTTGCCCCGCAAGCACGCCTGCGAGGGTGTCGGTAATCTCCTTCGGGGTATAGAAAGCCGTCAGTACGGAGCCTTTCAGCGAATCGACATATCGTTTGTACTCCGTCTCGTCACGGCTGTTCTCACGGATAAGGCGGTGGAGTTCCGCCGTGGGAGCAAAAAGTTCGAGGTCGGATTTCGCCCAGTGGACGGCATCCGTCAGTTCCTTTGCAGGATTCAGGATGCACTTCAATCCTCCGAAGCCGCAGTATCTGCGCAGTATGTTGCGCTCGGTCTCGGTGGGAGTACGTCCTTCCCGGTCAAGGAGGAATGCCGTCCGTATCGCCTCGATGTTGTCCCTCAGTCTCTGCTTTCGGTTAAACGCCATACTCGGCCAGATAGAGTACGACAGCTCCCGTCAGTTCGCTGTACAGCAGGTCATAGTCCAACGACTGGGCGAAGTGGTCGTCGGACAGGTCGTAGATGGAGAACACGTTGTCCACCAAGGGCAACAGCTTTGCGGTAAAGGCTTCCTGCCGTGTTTCGGGAATCTCGTAGGCAAACTCGTTCGTGATGACCTCACGCAGGATGGCATATTTGGAGTGGTGCAGCCCTTTCAACAGGGTCTGCATCGCCAGTTCCTGCGCTCCCTCTATGGGATAGCCCTCACGGTGTGCCTGCTCGTAGGCGGTTGCGGCAAGGTCGGCACGGGTTTCGATAAAGGAGGCATCACCGGCCTGCTCAAAATGGTTCTCTTGAAGGTACTTTTGCAGATAGAGGTGGTAGTACGACAGCTCCTCCTGCTTCTTTTCGTTCTTGTTCATGTCTATTCTTGGATTTAGTGGATAATAAAATGTGGATAGAAGAAAAAAAGCACTCCGGGTATCCCTCCCGAAGTGCCACCACTAAATCCAAGTAAATCAGTCCGTTCTTAGAAGAACAAGAACGTTTTCGCTAAGCCAGATGAGCAATGATAAGCTCGCTTAATCATTGCCATGGCGAGAAAACGAAGGTTCAAAACCAACGATTCGACTTTGATTCAGTGGCGAAGGTACTCATTTATTTCCTCTTCGGGGAATGTTTTCCCTTGTTTTTCACTTCGGGGAAGACAAATACCGTGTTGTAGTCGGCATCAAAGGCGATAATGGCATCGAAACTCTTGCCCTGCTTGCTCTTGAAGCCTTTCAGCAGGGCGGTCTTCCCGGTGGTGAGCAGTTCCTTGATCTCCTCGTCCTTCAGGTCGCGGGTGGCTTTCTGGCGGAACACGGGCAGGCCGCATTCGGGATTGTCGCAACGCACCACCTTGCCGTAGAACTGCATCTGCCCCTTGCCGCACTTGGGACAGGTGCAGCCGGATGGCTTATGCCCGAAGATCTTGTCGCAGGAGAGCAGTTCGGCGGTGATTTCCGTGGTGTATCGCTCTATCTCCTCATGGAAGGCGGAGGCTTCCTTTTCACCACGCTCAATGCGTGCCAGCTCACGTTCCCACTCTCCCGTGAGGGCGGCATCGGCAATGCGCATCCCTTTCACCACGGAGTAGAGAGCCAGCCCCTTCTCGGTAGGTACGAGCGATTTCTTGCAACGCTGCACGTAGCCGCGGGCAAAGAGTGTCTCGATGATGGCGGCACGGGTGGCGGGAGTGCCTATTCCGCATTCCTTCATGGCCTGACGCACCTCCTCGTCCTCCACGTCCTTGCCTGCCGTCTCCATTGCTGAAAGCAGGGTGGCTTCGGTATGCAGGGGCTTCGGCTTGGTCTTGCCTTCAGTGAGGCTGACGCCGCATACGGCAAGGGTGTCGTCGCTCTTCCAAGGCGGAAGTACCTGTTCCTCGCTCTCTTCGCCCAGCACGGCACGCCATCCTGCCTGACGGATGACACAGCCCTTGGCGGCAAACTCCACCTCGCCGCTGAGGGCGGTGACGGTGGTGAGTTCCTTGACGCACTTGTCGGAGAAGGCTTCCACCATGCGCCCGGCTATCATCTGATAGACGGTGTTGTCCTCCTTGGAGAGGAA
>SFJN01000259.1 GCA_004555055.1 Bacteroidales bacterium
ACCTGTTGTTGAAAAGGAAGCCGTTCGTAGAGGCGATGCCTTTCAGCCAGCATCCTTCCCCATACCGTACCTCGCATTTTTCCGTGTCGTATTCCTCCATATACAATGCGGGAAGTTCGAACCTTTCCCCCTTTTCGTCATATGCTTCGAGCACCGACTCCTTGACACATTTGATGTAGGTCATGCCCAGGCCGTTGTTCCCTTGCAGTGAGCCGCTGATATTGCCCACAAGGCAGCCCTCGCCCTCCTTCAGTCCGAAATCGTAGGCCAGCAGCCACTGGCTGGTGCCATGGTGCCAGAACAAGACCTTCTCGCCTTCAAGTCTGATGACAGCCTCCAGCGTTTCCGGACCGTCATCCACCGAGTTGTATACCTTCAGCGCGGGCGTTTCGTTTATGAGCGTGTCACCGCGGACGACGGTGGTGTAGATGACCTCGGTAGGATTCGGCTCATGAGTGCCGGAAACCCGCGTGTTCCACACCATACCGTCCTTGATTGTTTCCTGCGCCGTGGCTTGCATGGAAAACAGAACCACTGCAAATAAAGAAAGTAGATGTTTCATATGATAAACGGTTTAATTGTTGTTAATAAGTTGGTTTCCGCCAATATGAAGGGCAGAATATGCAATTAATTGGCAAGGCTGTCAGTGTTCGCTCCGTTTTATTGTCCCCTGCGGTCGAAATGAACACCGTTGAACATGTACGCCCCATTGCGTTGTCCCCGTTGTCTTTGTTGTCGTAAAAAAAACGATTGTACGACAATGCATTTGGAAGCGCACGTCCCGAAGGGGCAAGAGGAACCTAGCCCAGGGCAGAATGAGCGTAGCGGATGGCACCCTGGGTATCGGACCACCCACATACCCTGCGCCCTGAACCGAAGGTCGCCGGCCGAAGGGAAAGGCAAAGTGGCAGCAGGGAACTTTGGAAGTTCCATCCGGAAATACATTTCGAATGTTTCCTCTTGCCCCTGCAGGGAGCGGACCATCCGGATACATCTTACCCAGGGTGCCGCTCCACGATGTTTCGCTCTGCCCTGGGCTAGGTTCCTTTTGGGCTTTCAGCCCGTACAAGTCCTATAAAGTTTCCTTGTTGTCCGTCGACTACTTGCAGGTAGGTTGTCGTTAATCATATACAATAAGGACTAAATCTCCCGGACAGCTCCCCTCTCCGCCATCCTCTTCTTGAAATACAAGTCTGTGAAATCGGGAAAAGAGGTGGCGGTAGCAGGCGAGGCTGGCACCGCCCAGACTGTCGCGCTCCACACGGAAACTGCCGTTGCGGATGTCGATGCGGCTGATCAGACTGTCCTCCAGCACCACGTCCCCGATGCGCCACTCACGGTTCAGCCTGTAGGGGCGATAGGGCGCAGGACCGGTGATTCCTGTTGCAGGGCTGCCGGAGGAAAGGCCCGCGTTGGAGGATGACATGGAGACCGTAGGAGATGCGGAGGCTGCCAGAGGTGCCGAGGGGGCTTCCTGGGCATACTGCAGCGTACTGTCGCGCGGTGCCAGCGTATCGGCGGGCACCACCAGCGGGGTGAGCCAGGTCTTCGAGAGCGTCTCCACGCGGCGGCCGTCGGAGGCATACCGCATATGGAGGCTGTTCCCGTCGGTGAAGGTGACGAGTGTGGGGAGGTCCATCGTGTTGTAGGAGGCTTCCTTCACGCGGTGCGACAGGTTGCGCGTCTCATTGCCGTTGGCATCGCAAAGATAGGGATTTCCGTCCGTAAACACCGGATAAAGCATGGAGGAATACAGTTTTTGTGCCATCAGTGACGGCGTTTTGCCGGAAACGGCGGCTGCCGAGCACATACGGTTGGATTTCATCCTTCGTTTCATACGCTCGGCATAGTCCAAAACAGGTTTGCCTCTGCTCTCGCTTAACGAAACGTTTCCATCATAGGCGAACTCCACGGCATTGACAATCCCCTGCGGCGTTCAGTGCAGCATGGTGGTGATGTTGCCCATGTCGTCGTATCAGAAACGCCTCGTCAAATTTTCAGGACAACCGACGAATAAAGCAAGTGCATAGCATCGAACTGACGAACGACGCATGTGCAATGAGAGCTTGCCTAAATCATTGCCTTGCAAAGAGGAAGAAAGCGAAGCTGATTCATTCGAATGCTATGTCTTGCGGTGAGGAGACAGACTAAAGGTCAATAGGTCGACTTTGACAACACAAACAACTTATTGGGTTCGTTACCCGTGTTTTTTATAGACTGTTGCCATCTGTTATATTCGTAGCTTTTATACCGTAAAAGACATAGAAATATACTGCCAAATATAGCATTGCGTATAGTATAGCCAACACACGCCCTATAGGGAAAATCACTTCTGCCTGTTCCATTCCTACCAGATTAATTAGTGGAGCGTACAATATATTGCATTCACTGATTACAATCTCAGAGGATGTCAAGGCTACATAAACGAATGTGGCAATCGAACAGATATTAAGGGTTAGCATATACAGAAACACAACATGGAAAGTTGTGATATTCCTTC
>SFJN01000260.1 GCA_004555055.1 Bacteroidales bacterium
GTCAGTTTGAACCCATTGTCGTTCAATGAATTCAAACAAAAATACCTATTCCAAGCCCTCATGCGCGTATGTGTGAGGGCTATTTTTCTGTTTCAACTGCCTCTGGCGGACTTTCCATCATGGCAGACAATGACTCCTCCCAGTCTTTTTCGGGATGCTCAAGGAATCCCTGCACGTCAATGTAGTACATAAGCATAATCCTGACGATGGTGGCAAGCCCTGAGAAGCTCCATGAGCGACTGACACATTTTTGCAACAGCGTAATGAGTAGATTGGCGATGAGCGTCACCCATACCTGTATTTTGATGGCGTTGGCACTCTCTCCGTAGAAGTATCTGAGTGGAAAATTCTGCTTTATCTGTTTAAAAAGCGACTCGATGGCCCATCTTGCCTTATAAATGGCCACGATTTCCTCGTATTCTGTCTCAAGATCGTTTGTAAGCAATCGTATGACCTTGGCACTGCCTTTCTTCTTTTCATCGATGTAGGTGACGATATGGGCATGATGCTCTATCGTTTTCTTCTCCATCTCGTCTGTTTCCTCATTCTTGCTCTTGATGTCTTTGCGGAAGATGACAAATTCCTCTTTCCACTGCATCAGTCCCTTTTCATTCATATACCAGGTACTCTTTGTGACCTCATACGTCAGGTTTTGCTTCATCTTGGTCACATAAATGATGCCACGCTGCGTCAGTTCTTCGAATTTGGCATAGTCAATGTAAGCTCTGTCGATGGCCAAGTAGTCACCTCTGTCCAGTTTCCCAGGGCAAAGCATGAAGTGGTCGTGTGTGGCTGCAGAAGTGAACTCCACATCGCAAGGTACGCCTTCGTTGCCTTGGATGCATGCGTGCACCTTCATGCCGCCTTTCTTCTTTCCCGTCTTTGGATTGCGTCCCACGCCCTTGAATATGAGGTTGGAGAAGAGGCTGATAGTCGTAGAATCAATGATACGGAGCTTCTTCATCCACTTTGGCACCTTGCCAGAGGGGCTGTCCGCTGAAAGTTTGTCCTTGTATGTCAGGTAAAGCTGCTGGTATATCTTTCCGAAGATCTCGTGCGAGCGTCTGACGTTCGCATCAGAGAGTGTGCTGCGTCTGGGAAGGTCCTTAATGCCCAGATGAGCCAGCTTGCGCCACTCCATCATTGTGGCTGAGGTGATTTCGCGCAGGGAGTCGAAGCGCATGATGACCGCATACAGCATCACTGTGAGGTGACACCATGCGTTGAATGACTTCACATAACGCTCACCGCCCATTTCGCGGCTCGTCTGAAGGATTTTTTGCTTGTTGAAGTAATTAAGTAGCTGATTTAGTATCGGCTGTCCGAGAAAATGTGTACCTTTGCTCATGATTTGGTAATTGTGTTTGTTTAGCAGCTGCAAAATTACCAAAAAGGGCTGACTCCGCGAATAGGAATCAGCCCAAATTTTTATTTTTCGAAACTTACATGTCCATGCATATACGCATACGAGAGTGACGAAGTTTTAGCGGACAACAATAGTTTCAAATATCATTCTACAAACGAAGATATCTCTATCAGATTGCCTTCCGGGTCGGCAACATAGCAGGTGCGTTGTCCCCAAGGCTCTGTCGTAGGGGAGAAAATAGGCTTCGCCCCCATGCTCACCGCACGGTCATACTCCTTGTCAACGTCGGCAAAGGTGGGGACATCGAAGGACAGTTCTATGGTGCCGTTGGTGCCGTCGGGGTAGGCATACTCATGGGATGTCATCTGTTCGAATGTGTCGCGGGGGAAAAGGATGATGCGCGATGCGCCGAGTGTCATCTCTACATTCGGGTCGGTGCCGTTCCACCCTGTCTTGAAACCGAAGATGTCACGATAGAACGCCACCACGCTGGCATTGTCTGTGGTGAAGAGCCCTACGGTATTGAACGTGAAACGAGGTTTCGCCTGCGACATCATCTTGGCAAACTCCACAAGCCCCATCTTGTAGAAGGTCTTGTACATCTCTATCTCCTTCGGCTCGTCGTTTTTGAGCAATGTGAGTATCTCGCATGCAAACTCAAGGCTGGCGCTGCCATTTGCCGTGACTATGTTTCTGTCGCTCACAGCCTGTGCGTTGACATAGCCCGCGGCATTGGTGTATGCCTCGCCTCCCCACAGCTGAAGCTGCTCAATGCCATTGCCCGTGTGGCGGATACCGTTGAGGAATCCCTTGCCCGCCATCCAGGAAACCGCATTGCAGATGGCGCCTACTATGCGCCCTTTCCTGATAGCATCGGCAACGAGCGGAGCAACACGTTCCGCCGCCTCGCTCTTCCACCCATATCCTCCTATGAGTACCAAGGCTGCATAGTCGTCGGGGATGGTCTCAAATGTATAGTCGGGCAGCAGACGGAAACCGCTGATAGCCTCAACGGGCTCCATCGACTCAGCCACAATCTTGTTCTCATACTTCGGATGCTCCTTCATCGCCGTGGCATCCGAGCGCAACGGCTGGGTGAGATACGGCAACTCATGCTCCGCAAACTGCGG
>SFJN01000261.1 GCA_004555055.1 Bacteroidales bacterium
CATAATGGAATTCCTTGATGTAACATTATAGGGATGTTCTATAAATTAGTTTTTTATTCATTTAGGAAGTGTTCTTATGCTTGGCCACTTTTCAATCTCTCGTTTGTATATTTCTATCCTTTAAACACTTACATAGCCCGCTATGCGCGTGTTCGCAGGACAGAAATCTACTGTGCGATAGCTCGAAAATTGTCTCAAGCTAATTTATAGAACATCCCTGTAAATATAAGCAATTGATACACACGAAATAAAATATTTCGATTTATAATAGGTGGATATTTTGATAATTTAAAACAATGATGTAATTTTGCATCGTAATTGTTTAGGTTAACAAATTATCATTATGGAAAAATTCACCTTATACCGTTTTGACGGTCGCAACGGGAACCGGAAGGTGTTTGCTCTTGATGCAGGAAAACTGATGGAGCGCATGAAGACGGAGAACCGTTATCATGATGTGACGAAGTGGCGTGCCTGTGTGAGCCACGCGCATCCGGAACGTGGGGAGAAACCCCAGTATCGTTATCTTGAGCGCCTGCACATGGTGGTGCCCGCCCTGCATCTTGCAAGGAGTGGCGACGGCACGGTGTGGCAGACGAAACACTACAACGGCATTGTGCTCCTTTCGGCAGGACCTTTCGGCCTCGAAAAACTGGAGCGGGTAAAGAAGATTGCGGCGATGATACCTCAGACGATGGCCGCATTCATGGGAGCCGGAGGCGATACGCTGAAGATCCTCGTTCCCTTTGTGCGTCCCGACGGAACCTTGCCACAGACGGAGGAGGAATATCGCCTCTTTCATGCCCATGCCTTCAGAAAGGCCCTTCTCCGTTACCATCCTTTGCTGCGTTGTACGCTGCAGCCTTCCAGCGGTTCGCCCTTTGCTGCTTTCCGCATGTCCTACGACGAAGATTTTTTCTTCAATCCCCGGGCAGTCCCCATCGTGATGGAACAGCCCGTGGAGCCGTGCGGGACATTGGATTTGCCGGCAGAATGGGAGAAACCGCCGGTCGCATCCTCTAAGGATTGTCTTGGCGAATTGCCGCAGAAAATTCCGAAGATGGTGCAGAATGTGCTGAAACTGGGCGACTTCCTGCTGCAGCGTTATGTGTTCCGTTTCAACACGCTCCTCAATGTCACGGAGTTCCAACCCCGCGGGGCGGGAAACGGATATTTTGCGGCATTCGACCGCAATGCCCGTAACAGCATCGCCCTGGACGCCTTGGAGGAAGGTCTGGAAATCCTGGACCGCGACGTCGACCGTTTCCTGTGTTCCGACCGTATTCCCCACTACAATCCTGTAGAGGAATATCTCAGTCATACCGGAACATGGGACGGCACAGACCGCATCCGTCCGTTGGCGGCACGCGTGCCGACTGTACAGCAGGGGTGGCCGGACTTCTTCTATAGATGGTTCCTCAGTATGGTGGCGCACTGGAAGGGGCTTGACCGTCAGCACGGCAACAGTGCCACGCCCCTCCTTATCGGTGCACAAGGAACGCGCAAGTCTACGTTCTGCCGCAGCATCCTGCCTCCGGAACTGCGCTTCGGATATACCGAGAGTCTTGATATGGGTAACAAGCGCGAGGCGGAGCTGGCGCTGAGCCGTTTCCTGCTCATCAATCTCGACGAGTTCGACCAGATCGGCCTGCGGCAGCAACCGTTCCTGAAGAACCTGCTGCAGAAACCCTATGCCAACCTTCGCCGCCCCTATGCCCGGAGTGTGGAGGAAATGCGGCGTTATGCCTCGTTCATTGCCACCAGCAACCACGATGACCTGCTCTCCGACAGCTCCGGTGCCCGCCGCTATATCTGTGTCCGCGTTTCAGGAACCATCGATGTGGACACCCCTATTGACTATCTCCAACTCTACGCCCAGGCCCAAGCCGCCCTCCGTGACGGTGAACGATGGTGGTTTGATGCCCAGGAGGAGGCTGCGCTGACACTTCAGAACCGTGAGTTCGAACGCGTGTCACCGATGGAACAGACTTTCCTCCAGGCCTTCGGAGTCCCGTCCATGCAGGATGAAGGCGAATGGTACACTTCGGAACAGTTGCTGCATGTGCTTCACCGCGACTGGCATCTGCCGCTTTCCGATACGAACCGCGTTGGTCTTGGTCGCATCATGAAGAAGCTTTCCGTGCCGTCCGTCCGCACGAAACTGGGGATGAGATACCGGGTGGTTCGAGTGGCACACCCTGCGGAATAAATGTAGAATTACCCCAGAAAAGTGTATGAAGGGTGTAGGATAGACGTGTGGAAAAACTCTATCCTACACCCAATCCTTCACCCGAAATCACTTGTTTTTATTGATGTTTTCTTGTGTTGGTGTAGGAAATGTAGGAGATTTTCAAAAACTTTTGGTTCTGCGTCAATTTGGGTGATAGACATGTTCTTGCATGGCTCATCAATCTGTCTGATAATCAACACATTAACTAGTAAAAAAGTTGTAGATGTGCGTATTTTTTTGTATCTTTGTATGTGAAA
>SFJN01000053.1 GCA_004555055.1 Bacteroidales bacterium
CCAATAAACGGATTGGGGAAAATAGAAGGAACAAACAAAACGGATTCGGGAAAAACCATCGGTTGACGTCCCGAAATCCGGAGGCAAATATACATAAAATATGTAAACTGAGGGTCTTAAAATCGTTTTTATTCTACTTTTTTCATCTTTTCTTCATCTTTAATTTAAAAATATCGGCGTTTTCTATAAAAGGTGTATTATGCAACCCGGTCGCCAATCTCATTCCTTGCTAGGCTGTATGGCGATGCAACACCCTGTCCCTCCGTATCCTTACTTCCCGTTTCGGACATCGAATATGGGGAACTGCCGCTAAACACAAAACTTTTTCTGTGAGGAAATTGGGAATACAAAGACATCGGACTTCTTTGGCATAAACCTCCGTACTTCTGATGCCCAGAGTACGGAACTTTACCTCAAAGAAGTCCGATGTTACGCAGGTACACTCGGGATGCGTTATTGAATCCGGCGACAGTCCCGGTTTTGCAATTCAATCAGCAGGATTTGTATTCTTTTCTTAATGGCGTTCGAATTATTCCGACCATACCTTGATGCTGTCCTCCCCGAAGTTGACGATGAGGGTGGTGCGTTGCGGGATGTGGTGGAAGAATGCGGTGCCGTCGATGCTGGTGGCGGTGGCAACCAAACGCCCTTCAGGGGTGAAGAGGCGCAAGGACGTACCGTCGGGGAGGCCGTCGACGGTGAGGATTCCGTCCTGGGCTCTGCAGATGACGGCAGTGGTGGCAGTAGACGGGTCGACGCTGGTGGGCAGTTCACCTTCCTTGTAGAGATCACCCGCACAGTTTGCCCAGCTGATGGTAACGGTAGTTGTATCTGAAGGGAGGATTTCCGAGGCTGACGCGACGGCCTTTACCAGGTAGCTTGCCAAAAGTTTGAGTTCCGTGGTAGGGGAAGTTCCTTCGCCGTCATCGAGGGCTGTAATGGTATAGTTGACGTTTTCTTCAGCCGTGCAGTGCGAAAGGTTGGTGTCGGAATAGAACTGCAGGTTGCCGTTTTCGCAATAGATGTAGGGCTCTGCGCATTGGAGGGGAATGATTTCCTTCGCCTTGCGGTAGATGCTGTTGGTGGCGTAGCGTTCGAGAAAACTGTTCTGCACGTGAATCCGCGGCATATTCAGACTGTTGAAACTGTTGGAGTTCAGGTTCACGAGCCGTAAGGGAAGGAAGTAGACGTCGGTAAGTGCCGGACAGGAATTGAAGGTCTGGACATTGAGGGTCTTTACACTGGTTCCAAGTACTACCTTTTCGAGTTTCGGACAGTCGTAGAATGCTTGTGTGGCGATTTCCTCCACCTTGTTTGGAATGGTAATCTCAACGAGTTCGTTGCATTGGTAGAAGGCCCTGTATCCGATTTCGCGCAAGGAGTCGGGTAGGGTAATCCTTTCCATGCTGCAACCATAGAAGGCTGATTCCAGAATCTTATGCAAGGTGTTGGGCAACGTGACGTTTTTCAATGCCTTGCAGGCGCAGAAGGCACTGATTCCTATCGAATCCACCGAGGAAGGAATATTCACATCGGTGAGGCTGGTGCAGCTGATGAACGTGGCGGTAGGGATGGTGGTGATGCCTTCGGGGAGTGTACAGGAAGTGAGAGACTTGCAACTGTTGAAGATGTAGGTACCAAGTGTGGTGACCGTGGATGGGAACACCACGGAGGTAAGTTGGTCGCAGGAGTAGAACGTACGGCTGGCCACACCGGTGACGGTATAGTTCACATCTTCAACGGTGATGGATTCGGGGACTACGATGTCGCCGATGTATGCCTCGGCATTGGCACTGCTTCCCGTTGACTTGGCAGTCAGGGTTGCGGTGAGGGTCTCGGAGTTGAGGTTGTAGTACAGTCCGTCCACCTCCACATCGTAGGCCGAAGCCTCAAGCGCGGTGAGAAGGAGGACGAAAAAGGATAGAAGGTGTTTCATAATCACATTATAGGAGGAAGGAAAGAAGTTTCGGGAATCCGGGAAACTGCCGGGTATTGCATCATGTCTTCCGGATTCCTGAAACCTGGCATCATGAGCGTGCCGTCACATCTTGCCGAGACGGAGCTTGAAGCCACCGTTCCGGAGAAGGTCCTGATGGGAAATCCTGAAGGACTTGTAGGGGCGTCCGCCTACGGTGATGCCCTTGATGCGGGTGTTGTCGGCCGCTCCCGGAGCTTCGATGACGAGATGGTCGTGCCCGTTGACAGGTTGTTCGAGGCGGATGGTGACCTTGTCGAAGACAGGCGTGGTGATGGTATAGGATGCGTCGGCAGGATTGTCGGGATAGATGCCCATCATGCTGAACACTGCCCATGCGCTCATGGTGCCGGTGTCGTCGTTGCCGGGGATGCCGTTGGGGGCATTGTGGAAATAGCGGTCGAGGCACTGGCGGGTGAGGAGCTGCGTGCGCCATTCTTCGCCCTTGAAATAGCTGAAGAGGTAGGGGTAGGCAATGTCGGGCTCGTTTGCCGGGTCGTAGTTGCCGTCGTCGAAGATGCGCTGGAGTTTGCTGACGAAGGGTTTTGCACCACCCATCAGACGGGCAAGGCCCTTGACATCGTGGGGCACGTAGAAGGTGTAGTTCCAGGCATTGCCCTCGTGGAACCCGGGACTTGGTTCAAAGTTCTCACCCTGTTTGGGATTGAAGGGGGTCAGGAACTTTCCGTCGGGGGTGATGGGGCGCAGGGTGCCGAAGTCCTTGCAGAAATAGTGGCGGTATCCCATGGAACGTTCGTAGTAGCGTCGTTGTGCTTCTGTATCCCCGATGGCCTCACCGGCAAAGCGGCTGAGGGCATAGTCGGCGATGTAGTATTCCAGGGCATGGCTTACGCTGTTGTCGAATTCGCTTTCAAGGGGGCAGTATCCGCGCTTGAGGTATTCGTCGTTGTCGGGGCGCAGCGGGTTGTCCTTGCCGGGAGTGTCGGCACCGCGTCGCATGGCTTCATAGGCCAGTTTGACGTCAAAGTCGCGTAGGCCTTTGGCCCAGGTGTCGTAGATGACGGGAATGGCAGGGTCGCCCTCCATGGTGAAGGTTTCGCGGCCGAAGAGTTCCCATTTGGGGAGCCATCCGCTCTCGCGGTACATGTCGAGCATGGTGCGTACCATGTCGAGCTGGCGGCTGGGGAAGAGCAGGGTGTTGAGCTGGTGCGTGCAACGGTAGGTGTCCCAAAGGCTGAAGACGGTGTAGCGGTTGTGGTTCGTCTGCAGTATTTCTTCGCCTTCCATGGCAGGGTATTGTCCGTTCACATCCTGTAGGATGTTGGGATGAATCTGCAGGTGATAGAGGGCGGTATAGAAAATGGTGCGCTGGTCTTCGGTGCCGCCTTCAACGGTTACGGTAGAGAGTGCCTGCTCCCACGCCTTCTGGGCCTGGAGTGCGATGTCGTCGAAGTGCGTACCGGCGGGCTGTTCGGCATCAAGGTTTTCGCGGGCGTTGGCGATGCTGACGAAGCTGACTCCCATCCTTACCTCCACCTCTTCACCCTCGGCGCAGTCGAAGGTCCAGTAGGCACCGATGTCATCGCCGCCGAGGTCGCGGCGGTAGTTCTTGTAGAGTTTGTATTTTCCGGCTTCGGGGTTCCATTCCTTCTCCACTCCGTAGGCGTCGCGCTGGAGTTTCCAGAATCCGCGACTTTGGGGTTTCTTGCTCACACGGAGCACGAAGTAGCAGGGATACCAAGCATGGGGGCTGTTGTAGCAGAAACCTCCAAGCATCTTTTGGCCTTCGACCTCGCAGTCGTTGACATAGCGTACGAAGGCGCCGCTCTCGTTGGTGAGGCCTTCGCCGAGGTTGAGGAGTATGTTGCCCTGGCCTTTGGGATAGACAAAGCGTGCGATGGAGGTGCGTAGGGTGGCACTCACTTCGGTCTTGATACCATACTTCGTCAGACGGTTGGAGTAGCGTCCGGGTGTGGCCTTCTCGTCGCTGTAGGTGGAGCCGTAGTTGTGATAGTCGACGTCGAGTTCGCCGCTGGTAGGCATGAGCAGCAGGCTTGAGAGGTCGGGGCATCCCACGCCGCTGAGGTTGACGTGGCTGTAGCCGGTGAAGAAGGAGTTGGTCTCTTCGTAGGGTGTGGACCACCAACGGGCGTCTTTGTCAAAAGCGTTGAGGTCGCTGCCCATGACGTTGAAGGGGACAACGCTCATCAGTCCGGCGGGCATTACGGCGCCGGGGTTGCAGGTGCCGAAGTTGGTGGTGCCGATGAACGGGTTGACGTAGTCGACGGGCGACTTCTGGGCATGGAGCAGTGCGGGCAACAGGGCCAGGAGTAAAAGCAGGCGTTTCATGGTTGTGGGGTGTTCGGGTAAAAGCGGGTGAAGTGTGTTGGGCTTGGTGCCTGTCAGGGCTGCGTTCGGGAGCGAGGGTGTGGTGTATCAGTCGTCGCCACGGTATTTCCCCTCGTCCTTGTCGTTGAGCATGGAGAGGTACGACTGGTACCTTGACGGTGCAATCTGATGTGTTTCGATGGCTTGCAGTACGGCACATCCCGGCTCGTGGGTATGGGTGCAGTTATCGAAGCGGCATTGCCGTCCGGTCTCGAAGATTTCGCGGAAATAATGGGCAATCTCTTCAGGTTCCATATCGAAGGTACCGAAGCCTTTGATGCCGGGAATGTCGATGACGCTTCCCCCTTCAGGCAGGTCGTAGAGGGCGGAAAACGTGGTGGTGTGCATACCTGTGCCGTGGGCTTCGGAAATTTCAGCTGTGCGGATGTTGAGACCGGGAATGAGGCGGTTGATCAGTGTGCTTTTCCCCACACCGCTGTGTCCGGCAAGGAGTGTGACCTTTCCCAGCATCTGTGCCTTGAGGGCTTCGATGCCCGACCCTTGGGCGGCGGAGATGTGGAGCACCTCGTATCCGATATGGGTGTAGAGCAGGGTCAGGTAGTCGACGGTATCCCGCTCTTCGGGACTGAGGTCGTCGGTCTTGTTGAAGACGATGACGACGGGTACGCTGTAGGCTTCGGCACTGGCAAGGAAGCGGTCGATGAAGGTGGTGGAGGTTTCCGGGCGTGCTACGGTGACTATCAGCAATGCCACATCGATGTTTGCGGCAAGGATGTGGCTCTGTTTCGAGAGGTTCGACGCTTTGCGGATGATGTAGTTGCGCCGAGGGTCGATGGCGGTAATCCATTCGCCGTCGTCGCGTACGGTGACACCGTCGCCTACCGCCACGGGGTTGGTGGTGCGGATGCCTTTAAGGCGGAAATTGCCCTTTACGCGGCATTCCACCATCTGTCCGTCATCGGTGCGGACGATGTAGCTGCAGCCGGTGTTTCTTACTACGGTGCCGTGCATGTGAAGGAATCGGGATGTGTAGGGGGGAGGGGATAGGGTCCGGACGTTCCGGGCCGATGGGGAAATGAACGAAATTTCCCGCCTTCGGGCGAGTGGAAAGTCTCACCTTCGGGCGGGCTGTTGGAAATTAGGCTGGTGAGGACTATACGGTCATGATTTCCTTGCTCTTGGCGGCAAGGAGTGCTTCGACGTCCTTGACCTTCTTGTCGTGGATTTTCTGAAGTTCAGCCTCTGCGTCCTTCTCCACATCTTCGGGAACGCCGTCCTTTACGCTCTTCTTGAGTTTTTCGATGCCTTCGCGGCGTGCGTTGCGGATGGCAATCTTGGTCTCTTCGCCTTCCTGGTTGCACTGTTTGGTGAGTGCGCGGCGGCGTTCTTCGGTAAGAGGTGGAATAGCCAGACGGATGACTTCACCGTTGTTTTCGGGCATGATGCCGATGGTGCTGTCGATGAGTGCCTTCTCGATGACGCGGAACATAGACTTGTCCCAGGGCTTGATGGCAATGGTGCGTGCATCGGGAGTGGTGATGGCTGCACAGTTGTTGATGGGAACCATCGAGCCGTAACTGTTCACACGGATAGGGTCAAGGATGTGTATGTTGGCCTTGCCGGCGCGGATGTGGCCAAGAGTTTCTTCGAGGTGCATGACGCTCATGTCCATGCGTTCTTCGCAGTCGGAGAGGAGTTGCTTGACGTCTAACATAGGTTTTAAAGGTATGATGTAGGTTTATTGTTTGTGCTTGTTATCACCACTTGGGGATATCGGAAAATTCTTTCACGTTGCAAATATACGTGATAATTTCCAAAATTATAACGGGTCGACGTCAAAAAAGACGACAATCCCTTTGAAAGCGGGTGTTTTCAGCAGTTGGTCGCGTGCCGCAAGCAAGGTGTGGCGTATGCTTTGCGAGGTGAAGCGCCGGTCGGTCTTCAGCAGAATCTTGCGGATATGCTGCATCTGCACCCTCGAGACGTTGGGGCGGTCGGGACCGAGGAGGTCCTCGGCGAAGTAGGTTCTCAGCATGTCGGCCATGGCTACGGCGGCATGTTGCACCACATCCTCATTGCGGTGTTTGAAATAGATGGCAATCAGATGCACTTCCGGCGGGAAACGGAACTGGCGGCGGTCCTGCATCTGCATGTCGTACATGGCGCGGTAATCGTTTTCCACCACCTGTTGTATGGTCGGCGACTGGGGTTGGCAGGTCTGCAGCACCACCATGCCGCGGCGTCCGCGGCGTCCGGCACGTCCTGCCACCTGCGACATCATCTGGAAGGCCCGTTCGTGGGCACGGAAGTCGCTGGCGTTCAGCATCTGGTCGGCGTTGAGAATGCCCACAATGTTCACATGGTCGAAGTCAAGACCCTTGGTGACCATCTGGGTGCCGACAAGCAGATTGGTGCGTCCCTGCTGGAAGTTGCCGATGAGTTTTTCGTAGGCCGACCGGCTGCGGGTGGTGTCGAGGTCCATGCGTGCCGTACGGGCTTCGGGGAAACAGGCTTCGACGGCCGATTCAATCTTTTCCGTACCGTAGCCGATGTCGCGGAGCTCGGTGTTCTGGCATTGCGGGCAGCAGGCGGGAATGTCGTAGAACGTACCGCAATAGTGGCATACCAGGCGGTTGATGCGCTGGTGGAAGGTCAGTGCCACATCGCAGCGTGAGCAGTGGGGCGTCCAGCTGCATTTCGAGCACGACAGCTGGGGGCTGTAACCCCTTCGGTTGAGGAAGAGTATAGCCTGTCCGCCTTCGGAGAGACTCCGGTGCACGGCCTCCATCAGGCGGGGGGCGAAGGGTGTGGTCATCTGCTTCTTCCGGCGGAGTTCCTTGACGTCCTCCACCTTGATTTCCGGCAGCTGTACGTCGCCGTAGCGTGTGGTGAGCTCCACAAGTCCGTATTTTCCATTGAGGGCGTTGGTATAGCTTTCGAGCGACGGGGTGGCGGTGCCGAGAAGCACCTTGGCACCGTAGAGGCGTGCCAGCACAATGGCAGCGTCGCGGGCGTTGTAGCGGGGGGCAGGGTCCTGTTGTTTGTAGGAGGTTTCGTGCTCCTCGTCGACGATGACGAGACCCAGGTTCCGGAAGGGGAGGAAGACAGCACTGCGGACACCAAGAATCAAGGGGAACGGACGGTCGGAAAGCTGGCGTTGCCACAGTTCCACACGTTCGTTGTCGGGGAATTTGGAGTGATAGATTCCCAGTTTGTCGCCGAACACCCGTCCCAGGCGTGTGGTAATCTGGGTGGTCAGCGCAATTTCCGGCAGCAGATACAGCACCTGCCGGCCCTGGCTGAGGGTGTCCTCGATGAGTTTGGTGTAGACCTCCGTCTTCCCGCTCGAGGTGACACCATGCAGGAGCACGGTGTCGTGGGTCCGGAAAGCCTCTGCGATGCTTTCCTTGGCTTGTTGCTGTGTCTCGCTGAGCGGTCGTTCAAGGAGTCCGGGTACGGCGTGGTGGCTTTTCAGACGTCCCACCTCCACGTTGTAGGTTTCGAATATGCCTTTCTTTTTCAGTGATGCTACCGCCGATGCCGCTCCTGCTCCGGCCTTTTCAAGGAGTGTGCTGTGCTTGACGGGGAGTACCAGATTCTCGTTTTTCAGGGTGAGGGCGGCGGCCGTCTTGCTGATGTCAAGATAGGTGGTGAGGACGTGTAGCTGGTTTTGGGTGCGTGGACTGTGTTCGAGCAGGTCGCAGAGCAGTTGCAGGGCATCTTCCGAACGGTATCCGGCGGCAAGGCGGATGTGCGTTTCCGTACGCGACTTGAACGACTGGCTGACGCGTTCCATCACTTCGATGATGCCACGTTCGGCAAGGTCGCGGAGGGTGCCCATCAGTCCGGTGCCCGTGATTTCCTTCTGCAAGTCGGCTACGCGAAGCGGTTTGATGCGGAGCATGGAGAGAATCTGCCGTGCCCGCGGGCTTTCATCGCCTGCGGTTTCCTCATCGTAAACGTAGCCTTCGGCAAGGGCGTATACGGTTTCGCTCTCCAACTTCAGACCGCTCGGCAGTGCTGCCTTCATCACCTCTCCGGGAAAGCACATATAGTAGTTGGCCATCCATCGCCAGAAGTCAATCTGCTGGGGCAGCAGCAGGGGGCGGCTGTCGACAATTTCCTCCACTTCCTTGTATGAGATTCCCGGTGAATTGTCGTGCAGACGGATGACGATGCCCGTGTAGCGTTTTGTCTTCCCCAAAGGGACGACCACACGTGTGCCTATGACAACCTTTGCCACCATTTCATCTGGCAGCAGGTAGGTATAGGCACCTGGGACGGCAAGCGGGAGTACAACGTCTGCAAACATTGGTCGTGGTTTTTCAAGATTTCTCTACGTCAGTGGAAAAGAATTCGGGGATTATTCGTCCTCGTCCATGTCGAAAAGCGTTTTTTCGCGTATCTCTGCCAGATTTCCGAAGGTCAGTCGGTGGTAGGGGGTGATGCCGTGTTCGGCAATTCCCTGTTGGTGTTCACGGGTGGGATATCCGGCGTTGTGGTCCCATCCGTAGTACGGGAACTGCCGGTGTAGATCCATCATACAGTCGTCGCGGTAGGTCTTTGCCAGAATGGATGCTGCGGCAATGCTGAGGTATTTGCCGTCACCCTTGACAATGGTGGTGTAAGGTACGGATGGTGCTGTGGGGGTTCCTGTAGTAGCCACTCCCGGAAAGTAGGGCTTGAAACGGTTGCCGTCGACGATGATGAACCTTGGCCGTATGGTCAGTTGGTCGAGTGCGCGGTGCATGGCGAGAATTGAAGCATTAAGGATGTTTATGCGGTCAATCTCTTCATTACTGACGGTCCCTACAGCCCATGCCAGAGCGTCGCGTTCAATCTCCTCGCGCAGTTCGTAGCGTTTCTTTGCCGTCAGTTGCTTGGAGTCGTTCAGCGCTTCGTTCCTGTAGTCCGGAGGGAGGATTACTGCCGCGGCATAAACCGGTCCGGCCAGGCATCCGCGTCCGGCTTCGTCGCATCCGGCTTCCGTGAGTCCTTCCTGGTTGTAGATGGGGAGCAGCATGACTTTTGAGGGGCTTTTTCTTTTGGGGAAATACCCCATTAATTATGATATGAGTTGTAATGTGCTATTGAATCCGGATTTATCCGATTTTACCGATTTCTCGTTCGGTCGGCAGTAGAAATCCTTTTATTCGATAACTACTGCTGTGCTGCTGGCCACAGCCATCAGGATGGAATTGCTTTCGCCGACACTTTCGTAGTCGAGGTCGATGCCAACGACGGCGTTGGCTCCCAGTTGTTCTGCATATTCCTCAAGTTCCCGCAAGGCATTTTCACGGGCTTCTTTCAGTACTTTTTCGTAGCCTCTTGTGCGACCGCCAAAAAAGTCGCGAATCTGTGCACCCAGATCGCGGAAGGCGTTGGCGCCAATGATGGATTCAGAGGTGACGATGCCAAGATATTTCTGTATCTTGTGTCCCTCAATGGTGGGGGTTGTAGTAAGTATCATGGTGTGTGCTATGTGTGCTGTTTTGGGAATTGTGATAGGGCCTGTTTCTATGTTTGTGTCAGAACATTCTGACCACGCGTTGCAGACCGGCTACGAAAGCATCGATTTCCGCTTCCGTGTTGTAGAGTGCGAACGATGCCCGTGCCATGCCTTCCACACCGCAACGTGCCATCAGCGGCTGGGCGCAGTGGTGTCCTGTACGGATGGCGATACCGAGGCGGTCGAGCAGGGTGCCGAGGTCCATGGGATGGATGTCAGCGACGTTGAAGGCCACCACGGAAGTCTTTTCCTTCGCGGTGCCGTAGAACTTCATGCCCTCGATGCCTGCCATCTGTTCCATGGCATATTGTGTGAGTGCTTGTTCGTGTGCTGCAATGCGGTCCATGCCGATGGCGTTGACGTAGTCGAGTGCCACCCCGAGGGCATGGCTGCCGACGTAGTCCGGTGTCCCTGCCTCGAATTTGTAGGGCAACCGTTCGTAGGTGGTCTTTTCGAAGGTCACGCGGCTGATCATCTCGCCTCCTCCCTGGTAGGGCGGCATTTTCTCGAGCAGTGCTTCCTTACCGTACATCACTCCGATGCCGGTGGGACCGTAAATCTTGTGTCCGGAAAAGACGAGGAAGTCGCAGTCGAGGTCCTGAACGTCGACGCTGAAGTGGGGAACGCTCTGTGCGCCGTCAACCAGGAAGTGCGCTCCGGCATCGTGTGCCATTCTTGCCATGTCGCGAACGGGATTGACCGTTCCGAGGACGTTGCTGACGTGGCAGCAGCACACAAGTCGGGTTTTCGGTCCGAGCAGACTGTGGTAGGCTTCCATGTCAAGGTTGCCGGCATCGTTCATCGGCACCACTTTCAGGGTGATTCCGTGGCGTTCGCGTACCAGTTGCCATGGGACGATGTCGCTGTGGTGTTCCATGACGGTAAGCACCACCTCGTCGCCGGGTTTCAGGAATGCCTGGGCATAGGACGAGGCGATGAGATTCAGACTTTCCGTCGTTCCGCGTGTGAAGACCACCTCTGCCGTACTGCGGGCATTGATGAAGGCACGTACCTTTTCGCGGGCCGCCTCGTGCAGGTCGGTGGCACGTTGTGAAAGGAAGTGTATTCCGCGATGTACGTTGGCGTTGACATGATAATACATCTCGTCAATGGCATCTACCACACAGCGCGGTTTCTGTGTGGTGGCAGCATTGTCGAGGTATATGAGCGGCCGCTTGTATACCTCGCGTTCCAATATGGGGAAATCCTGACGGTTCATGCGCTGGGGATATGGGGTGGGTTATGCCTTGTTGTCGCAGAGGCTGCAGCCTTGGCAGGCATTGAGTTCACCGCGGAAACGGTGTTCGATAAGGTGTGAAATCTTTTCGCGAAGTTCCTCGTTGGGGACATATTGCAGGACGTCGCTGACGAAGGCATGTTGCAGAAGTAGGCGAGCTTCCGTTTCCGGAATGCCGCGTTGGCGCATGTAGAGGAGTGCTGCCTCGTCGAGTTTTCCCACCGTTGCGCCATGGTTGCACTTCACGTCGTCGGCATAGATTTCGAGCATCGGACGGCTCAAGGCCTGTGCTTCGGGGGAGGTGCAGAGGTTTCCGAATGTCTGGTGCGACACGGTCTTTTGCGCTCCGGGCTGTACGAGCACCTTACCCTCTATCAGTCCGCGGCTTTCGCCGGTGAGGATTTGCTTGTAGAGCATGTCGGAGGTGCATCCTTCAGCGGCGTGTTCGATGAGGATGTTCTTTTCCACACTTTCGTTGCCATCGGCAATCACTGCACCGGCAACGTGTGTCTCAGCACCCTTGCCCAGGAGTTGGATGTGTACCTTTCCTTTGTAGTTCCCACCGCGCAGGGTGAAGGTCACCAGGTTGAACCAGCTTCTTTCGTGCTGTTCGACGGTGAGCGTGATGTCGTGCTCCGAGCCGGGAGCCATGTTCATCAGTGCGGTGGCGGAGAGACGGGCGTCTGCTTCGATGACAAGATGGATGTGGTCGGTACCGGGCGAGAATTGCAGGAACTTCGATGTCTCCGTTCCTGCTGGGATCACGTATCTATCCATTTTCAACTTCCGTTTAGGTGGGTGCTATAATTTTGTTTGGCCTATAGATTCCACCTTTATCCAGTCGAAACCGCGTTCTTCGATTTCATAGCCCAGGCTTGCATCGCCTTCCTTGACAATCTGTCCGTTGACGAGGACGTGCACAAAGTCGGGTTTGAGGTAGTCGAGCATTCGCTGGTAGTGGGTGATGACCATGGCAGAGGTCTTTGGTGTCCGCAACTGGTTGAAACCTTCGGCCACAATGCGGAGGGCATCGACGTCCAGTCCGGAATCCGTTTCGTCGAGGATGCTGAACGAAGGTTCGAGTACTGCCATCTGGAAGATTTCGTTGCGTTTCCGCTCACCTCCTGAGAAACCTTCGTTTACGCCACGGCTCATGAAGTGTGCGTCCAGTCCTACGAGTTTGCGCTTTTCGCGTAGTAGTTTCAGGAATTCTGTCGCTCCGAGCGGTTCTTGGCCGAAGTATTTCCGTTTTGCATTTACTGCGGCGCGCATGAAGTTTGTCATCGACACTCCGGGTATTTCTATCGGTGCCTGGAAGGACATGAAGATGCCTTCGTGGCTGCGGTCTTCGGGTGAGAGTGTAAGTAGGTCCTTGCCGTTGAAGGTGACGCTTCCTTCGGTCACTTCGTATTTTGGGTTTCCTACGAGGACATTGCTAAGTGTAGACTTTCCCGAACCATTGGGGCCCATCAGGACATGTACCTCTCCATCATTGATGGTAAGGTTCACGCCTTTGAGTATTTCTCGGCCTTCGACAGAGGCATGGAGGTTTTTTATTTCAAGCATAATCGTATTGTAGTGTATTCCCGTGCATTCTGCGGGTAATTTAGAGCGCAAATTTACGATTTTTTGCCGTGTTACGCAAAATTCTACGTTGCAAGAAGAAAATCGATATTGTATTATAGTCGAAATGTTGATGATGTGGTGTGTATTTCGTTCACACCCCCGGGTTGCAATTAACCCAGGGTGTTGCATGGTAAACCATGCTTGCCCTGGGTTATGTTGCGTTTGGGGGCTCCTTTTGGCCGGTGGCCTTTGGTATAGCCCGTGTGTGTTGGTTATCTTCTTGGTTTCAGGTGGAACTCCCTGTCCGTGTAGACGTTTCTCATGCTGTCGCGCTTTTCTATCGGGACGACGGTGTTGGCGCCATGGAAGGTATCGTTCATGACGAGACACCATTTGTTGTGGTAGTAGATGGGGTTGATGAACATTTTGGAGGTGTCGTCCTTTTCTCCATTTGCTCCACGTTTCATGATGATGGTGATGCAGACTTCGTTGCTGTCTGCTTCGCGGAAGCGCATGTACTCAATCTTGTAGTCTACTACAGGAAGGAGTTGGTGAACCTTTACGAACCGTTCGATGTCGTCGTTGTCGTAGAGTTGCGGGAACCGTTCGCCGTTCTCTCTTACGAATCTGTAGAGCATTCCGGCGGCATCGTAGTAGCGTTCGTTCTTGAGATGCTCCACAAAGACTGCCACCATTTCCTTCACCTCTGCCGTGTCTTTTCCTGAGAGTTTTTCTTCGAACTCTGTGGGAATGTCGAAGTCATCCTTGTTGGTCTGTTCTTGTTTGTTGGAACAGGACGAGCATGATGTGATGAGGGCGGTGAGGATGAAGAGCAGGAAATAGGTTAGTTTCTTCATTGCTGTTGTACGAAATAGTTTCTTGTATTGTAAAAAGTAAGGGCAGGCAGGTGTTTGAATCCTGCCTGCCCTCTATCAGGTCTTCTTCAAGTCCCTTGCTCCGTTACCGGAGTGTCGGGACAGGGAGATGAAATTCTTATTACTTGCGGTTGCTGTTACCTGCGGTGTGCTTAACAACAATAGTTACGTAGTACTTGTGTTCGTCTAACCAGTTGTGCGAGAGCTTGAAG
>SFJN01000262.1 GCA_004555055.1 Bacteroidales bacterium
CAGCAACATCACGGTCAATTTTCATATCCGGACGATTGACCAGGCGAAGGCAATCAAGAGCATCAAGTCGAAGATCACCGACCTCGACAAGATGAAGATTGAAGAGCAGAAAAAGGCTGTCCGCTCCGGCTACGATATGGACATCATCCCGTCCGATCTCGCCACCTTCGGCGGTGAGGCGAAGCGTCTGTTGCAGGATCTCCAGACCCGCAATGAGAGACTGTTTCTTGTGACCATCCTCATCATGAATACGGCAACCAATCGCCAGAAGCTCGAAAATGCGGTGTTCCAGACCGCCGCCATTGCCCAAAAGTATAACTGTGCGCTCAAACGTCTTGACTTTCAGCAGGAGGAAGGGCTGATGTCCTCTTTGCCTATCGGCGTCAATCAGGTGGAGATCGAACGCGGGCTGACCACTTCCAGCACAGCGGTTTTCGTGCCGTTCACCACGCAGGAGCTTTTTCAGGGCGGCGAAGCTCTCTACTACGGACTGAATGCGCTGTCCAACAACATGATCATGGTTGACCGCAAGCAGCTCAAGAACCCCAACGGGCTGATCTTGGGTACGCCCGGTTCCGGTAAGTCCTTCTCCGCCAAGCGCGAAATGACGAACGCCTTCCTCATCACCGAGGATGACATCATCGTCTGCGACCCCGAAGCCGAGTATTTCCCCCTTGTTCAGAAGCTCGGCGGTCAAGTCATCCGCATCTCGCCGGTCAGCACGGATTACATCAATCCGCTGGACATCAACACGAACTACTCCGAAGAGGAAAACCCGCTGACGCTGAAATCCGACTTCATCCTCTCCATGTGTGAGCTGATTGTCGGCGGCAAGGACGGCTTGCAGCCGGTTGAAAAGACCATCATTGACCGCAGCGTCCGCATGGTTTATCAGGAGTTCCTTGCAGACCCCAAACCGGAGAAAATGCCGATCCTCGAAGACCTTTACAACATTCTGAGAAATCAGAAGGAACCGGAGGCACAGCGCATCGCAACTGCCCTTGAAATCTATGTTCACGGCTCTCTGAACGTCTTCAATCACAGAACGAACGTGGATGTCAACAACCGCTTCGTCTGCTATGACATCCGCGAACTCGGCAAGCAGCTCAAAAAGCTCGGTATGCTGATTGTGCAGGATCAGGTGTGGAACAGAGTTACCATCAACCGCGCCCAGCACAAGGCAACGCGCTACTACATGGACGAGTTTCACCTTTTGCTGAAAGAGGAACAGACCGCTGCGTACAGCGTGGAAATCTGGAAGCGTTTCAGAAAGTGGGGCGGCATCCCCACCGGCATTACCCAGAACGTCAAGGATCTGCTTGCGTCCCGCGAGGTAGAGAACATCTTTGAAAACTCGGATTTTGTCTACCTTCTGAATCAGGCATCCGGCGACCGGCAGATTCTCTCGAAGGCACTGAACATCTCGCCCAGCCAGCAGAACTACATCACCAATTCCAATGCCGGTGAGGGGCTGATCTTCTATGGCTCGACCATCGTTCCCTTCAAGGACGATTTCCCGAAGGACACCCAGCTCTACCGCATCATGACCACCAAACCCGAAGAAACCGTACAGAACTAAGGAGGATTTTTGAATATGAACAACAAGATGATTACCATTCCCTACGCGGACGCTATCGAATACGGGGAGAACACCTCCGCACTGTTTAAGGCTCTGTGGGAGCTGACCGATCTGATCCGACTGGAAAGCGACCTCAAGAAGCATCACCGCGCCTACCTCCATGTGAGGGAGGACCTCGACGAAAAGGTCAAGGAGGCTCGTCAGATTATGACCGAGGTATCTGTAGGTATGATCGGTTTCTACTTCAAGGTTGATGTTCCCAAGTGCAGCAACAGCGATGAGAATACCCCTTTCGCTGACGCGGCGGATGATGAAGCCGTAACTATCCCCAAGGACAAGTATGAACTGATGATCGACGATCTGCTCACGATGTCCGAAATCATTCAGTGCGTTGCAGATATGCGCACGCAGGATGTGAAGGCAATCCGCGAGTTCGGCAAGTTCGTCCCCGCCTTTGCCGCCTTTGAGAAGAACCGGCTGAGCCTCTATCGTGAGGCGGCGAAGGAAGCCGAGGAAATCTTCGACCGTTGGGCGGACGAGATTGACGATCTCGACGAGGACTTCATGGAAGATGAGGACTACGAGCCGGACGAGTATTACTCCGATTGATGCCCATTGAAATGTTATCGGGTTTTACAGCCAACATTTCAACGGAAACGCAAATCCAACAGAACAGGAGGTAAACCACCATACAACTTGACATCATTCATACCGGCGATTGCCTTAAAATCCTGAAAACTCTGCCCGATGACAGCGTTCATTGCTGTGTGACATCCCCGCCGTACTACGCGCTGCGTGATTACGGCATGGAGGCTCAGATCGGCAGAGAGACAACGCCGAAGGAATATATCTCGCGCCTGACGGAAGTGTTTACCGAAGTCAGGCGCGTTTTGCGTCCGGACCGAAGTCAGGCGCGTTTTGCGTCCGGATGGAACGCTCTGGCTGAACATCTCGGACACCTACGCTGGAAAGGGCAATCAGGGAGATTTCATTGACCCGAAGAACCCCTACGGCAGAAACGGTCAGGCTGTGGCTCTCAACAACAAGGTTGAGGGCAGCAAGCCGAAGGACATGATCGGTATTCCGTGGATGCTTGCTTTTGCCCTCCGCGATACCGGCTGGTATCTGCGCAACGACATCATCTGGATGAAGGATAACCCCATGCCGGAGAGCGTGAAAGACCGCTGCGCCCGCTGCTACGAGCATATTTTCCTGTTCTCAAAGTCCAAGAAGTATTTCTTTGACTACAAGGCGATCTCCGAGCCGATTGCCCCTGCAACGGCAGAACGCCTCAAGCGCGGCATGAAGGGCGGCAACAAATATGGAAAGCCCGTTCCCGGTCAGCCTCAGCCGCAGTCCATCAACCGCCCCCGTGAGCATGGCGAGATCAAGGACACAGACATCAATCCGCTCCGCAACAAGCGCGACGTCTGGAAGATCAACACCGTCCCCTTCAAGGGCGGTCATTACGCCGCCTACCCTCCAAAGCTGGTGGAGACCTGTCTTCTCGCCGGTTGTCCCGAAGGCGGTATTGTGCTTGACCCCTTTATGGGAAGCGGCACAACCGGCATGGTTGCCTCACAGATGGGGCGTCATTTCGTCGGCATCGAGCTGAATCCGGCGTACACCGAGCTTGCCTACAAGCGGATTGGAGGTGAAATCTGATGTCCAAGGAACCGGAACTCAAAGTCCGCGACAAGGTGGTCGTGCGAATGACGCGGGAGGGCGCAGTTGAAGAAAACCTGACGGCTGGCACCGAGCAGCGCGTGTCAAAGCGGCTGGAAGATGCAGAGTTGGTCAAGCCGGTTGAGACAGCCGAGCCTTCCGAGGCACTTTCACCGGAGGACCAGAAAAAGGTGCAGATGCGCCGTCAGCAGCACCAGTTTCAGGCGGAACACGCTGAGGATAATAACACTCAGCCGCCCTCGGAAACGTCCGTCACAGAAGAGAAAAGGACAGAAAATCCACCCCAGAATGTACCTGAACCGCTACCCTCGGAAACGCCGTTCAAGCCTCCAACTTTAGAGCAGCACGGCGTTTCTTCGCATACCGGCACGGTGATTGCCGAAACGGTTGTCACCCACAAGCTGCGCAAGACCTCAGCAGTGGAGGCAGTGGACGCGGACGCCGTTCTCACTCAAGCGGCGGAAACCGCCTCCGCAAAGCCGGTCTCGGACGATGCAGTCCCGCCCACGAAGCGGATGCAGAAGCTCGAAAGGAAGTCTGAGAAGGCGCATGAGCGTCTGGACGCTGCCCGTGAGAAGCTGCCCACGCACAAGGTCCTCAAGAAAGAGCGTGTCTTCGATGAAGAGACCGGCAAGGGCAAAACTCGCCTTCATTTTGAGGATGAGCTGAAAAAGCCCAAGGGCAAAGGCAAGCTGCAATTTGAGACGGAGAAAACCGTCCGCAAGGTCGGTGACACCCTTGCTTCCGGCATTCACGGCAAAATTCATGAGGTCGAACAGGAAAACTCGGCGGTTGAGGCGGCGCACAAAACGGAGATCGCCGCCGAGACTGCCGCTCGGCATTTCCGTCATCATCGGGAAAGCAGCGTCAACAAGCCTTATGAGAAGGTCTCCAAGCTGGAACACAAGGCGGATGCTGCTGATGCGAAGCTCCAATATGAGAGAAATCAGCAGGAGCATCCTGAGATGAAGAAGCAGAACATGAACAAGCACTACCAGAAGCAGAGCATCAAGAAGGAATATGCCGCTGCTCGAAATGCCGGTTCTCAGACTGCCGGGACTGCAACAAAAAGCACCGGCAAGAAGCTCGGTGAGAAGGCGTCCGACAAGATCAAGGAGTTCTTTGAGAAGAACAAGAAGGTCTTCATCTGGATCGGCGTCGGAATTGCCCTTCTCGTTTTGCTCGGTGCCGGAATCAGCTCGTGTTCGATGCTCACCTCTACCGGCTCGTCGGTTATCGCTTCCTC
>SFJN01000263.1 GCA_004555055.1 Bacteroidales bacterium
GGAGGTGGCCATCTATGGAGACTAAGCGTATGAGGAATACTGTCTATAGCATATTACTCGCCTTACTGGTATGGATGCTGCCGGGTGTAGCCCATGCCCAGATGGATCCCGTCCTGACGGGCATGATCATCGAATATACCAACAAGGCCAAGTCGCAGTACAATACCCAGTTGGAGACGATGGCCATGGAGACCGAAGGCCATGTGTGGCTGAACCAGGAAGTCAAGGAGACCAAGAACTTCCAGAAGCAGTTTGACGAGTATCTGAGTTCGTTCCGCAACATCATCTCCTATGCCGCCCAGACCTACGGTTTCTACTACGAGGTCAACCACCTCTGCGAGAATATGGGTCGGCTGTCCGCACAGATTGGCGATGCACCCGCCAATGCCATTGCTGTGGCACTCCACAACAAGCGCAACGACATCTATGTGAGCATCATCAACAAGAGTCTGGGCATCATCAACACCATACGTCAGGTGTGTATCGACAAGAAGATGACCGAGAAGCAGCGCATCGAACTGGTCTTCTCCATACGCCCGCAACTGAAGGATATGAACCGCCAGTTGGCTACGCTCACCAAACTTGTCAAGAGCACGAGCATGGGACTGGTATGGTACACGATAGAACATGGAACCCTTCCGCATCGGGAGGGCAAGGCAGGAATGGTAGAAGACTGTCTGAATATCTGGAGAATAAACGCAAAGAATGTAAAACCAAAACGATAACGATATGGGATGGTTCTCATTAGTCACAAAGGTAGTCCCCAAACTATGGAGAGGGGGCACCAAGGTCACTTCGACCTTATGGAATGGCGGCGCCAGTGTCGCCGGAGCAGGAACTAAGGTAGTCACGGCAGTAGCCAAGAACCCCAAGACCACGGTAGTGACAGGTGTCGCCGCCTATGCCGGTTGGGACAAACTCACAAATCCTGACGAAAGCATCGGCACGGCTGTCGGCAAGACCTTGCGCGATGGCGTTGAAGGCGTAGGCGGTTTCGCCCACGATACAGTCAACGGTTTCACCGGCGAGAAAACCGTCGAGCAGGTCAGAGACACAGCCACATCTGTCGTCTCCGACTTGCAGGGAGCGGCCTCCGAAACCAAGGGACTGCTTGGCACCATCGGCGACTCACTCCGTGGTATCAGCTCGTTTCTTGGCAACCTCTTCGGCGGTAATGGCGGCAATATGTTCGGCAACTTCCTGAATAACCTAACCTCGGGCAATATCTCCGGCTGGGGCATCGGAGCCTTGATTGCTGCCTCCTATATGATTTTCGGTCGCACGGGACTGCTTGGCAAGATTGGCGGTGCGCTGATGGCGATGATGATGATTGGCAACAACTCCCAGCGCCAGACGCAGGCTGTAGCCCAGACGCAGGAGCGGCAGCAGGGTCAGGAACTGGAGCAGGAACGTGGTATGCGCCGATAACACAGGTAATATCAGTAACATCAATAATACGAGAAATATGAGAAAGACATTATTACTCTTCGCAGCTATGGCAATGGCCAACCATGCCTTTGCCGACAGCATCACCGATGGTCTCGGTATGGCCGGTGACACCTTCTACAGTTATACTCCCTACGTTCAGACCTTGGGCTTTGTCCTGGCTTGCATCATCGGCATTGCCGGTGCGTTTGCCATCTATTATGCCATCGCCAACAATGACCGCAATGTCAAGAAGCGCATCCTCGCCTGGGGCGGCAGCTGCATCGCCATGCTCTGTATGACCATCGCCCTGCCCAAGTTCTTCAACTACCAGGAGTCAGGACTGCTTGCCGACGGCAGCGGTGCTACGGCAGGCAGCAATGGCCAGTTTGCTGGTGGCGACCGTTGGGGAACCATTGACTCGTCGATCCCCGGCTTCGATAATCCGAATTGGAGGCCCGATAGCCGTTTCGATGGCATTATCGGTTTGAATCCCATCACAAGACCCGGGTGGGGAAACGCTGTTATAGTATCACCCAATTAACAGACAGCAATGGAATACAATCATACAATGAACCTTATTTCCCCGAGCGGCTATGCAATGCCGTTCGAGTTGCCTGAGTCCTGCCCACTGGAAATCACCTTGGGTTATGGCAAACAGTCGCATCCTCTGACCGGCAAGGACTTCTTCCATCATGGCGTCGATTTCAAGGTGGCACCACACACCTGGTTGAAAGCCCTTGCTACAGGTGTGGTCTCCGGTATTGCCAGTGACCGCCAGAAAGGCTTCAATATCACCGTCAACTACCGCAACTATGCCGCTGGTGACAACGGCAGTTTCGATGTGACGTATTCGCATATCAAGGAGGCGGTCTGCAATTTCGGCAAGAACGTCAAGGCCGGTGACAACATCGCTGTCTGCGATGATACGCTGCATATCGAGGTGCGTTTCAATGGCGAGGAAATCAATCCGCTGGAGTTCCTGACGATGGTCAGGGACAACCTTGTGGTCAATTCCCAGGCACAGATGCGGGGCAACAATCCCGAGAT
>SFJN01000264.1 GCA_004555055.1 Bacteroidales bacterium
GTAAGCCTGGAAACAGGCAGGTACATGTGTACGTACAGGGAAAAGTCCTGACCGGTTTACAGGATCTTGTTCTTTCTTTCCATCCTGATGTTTTATATTAAGGGGAATTAGCTCAGTTGGCTAGAGCGTCGGCTTTGCAAGCCGAATGTCAGGGGTTCAAGCCCCCTATTCTCCATAGGTAAAGGAAAGTTGTGTTGAAAAAGGACTTTTCTTGAAGTGATCTTTGAAAGATGAAAAGGGAAGGAAACATGAAGCAGTATACGTACAGCCTGTAGTCTGTGCATACAGAAAAAAGGCAAGGGAACGTGTACTGGTGAAGGAAAAGGAATGCTTTTGTCCTGAAAGTCCGAGTGGAAGTACGCAGCGCTTGAATGAAAGAAAAAAAACAGCGTACGGAAGCGGAAAGGAGCAGGAAAAGCGGAAATAATAATATGGTCAAGCGAAAAATAGGTCTATGGCGGATGCCTTGGAGCTGAAAGGCGAAGAAGGACGTGATAAGCTGCGAAAAGCCGGGGAGAGAAGCACATATTCAGAGACCCCCGGATGTCCGAATGGAGTAATCCGGTATGCGAAGGCATATCACTGCAGCGGCTGAATAAAATAGGCCGGCAGGGCGAAACTGTGTGAAGTGAACCATCTAAGTAACACGGGAAAGGAAATCAATAGAGATTCCCTTAGTAGCGGCGAGCGAAGGGGGAAGAGCCCAAACCACGTAAGTGGGGTTGTAGGGCCGCACGGGGATGACCCGGGAAGTTTTAGAGAAAACCAGATCATAGCAGAAAGGCTTGGGAAAGCCTGTCAGAGAGTGTGAAAGCCACGTAAGCGAAATGATGTGGACTTCCTGGTGCGGTACCTGAGTACGGCAGGGCACGGGAAACCCGGCCGGAAACAGGGTCGACCACGATCCAAGGCTAAATACTTTCAGCTACCGATAGAGGAGAAGTACCGTGAGGGAAAGGCGAAAAGAACCCCTGCAAGGGGAGTGAAATAGAACCTGAAACCATAGACTGACAAGATGTCACAGCCCGCAAGGGTAGTGGCGTGTCTTTTGTAGAATAAACCTGCGAGTTGCGGTATGCAGCAAGGTTAAGGAATTGGAGTTCCGGAGCCAGAGGGAAACCGAGTCTGATAAGGGCGTTAAGTTGCATGTCGCAGACCCGAAGCCAAGGTGATCTAGTCATGAGCAGGCTGAAGGCAGGGTAAAACCTGTTGGAGGGCCGAACAGTAATCTGTTAAAAAAGGTAGTGATGACTTGTGACTCGGAGTGAAAGGCTAAACAAACCTGGAAATAGCTGGCTCTCCCCGAAATGCCTTTAGGGACAGCCTCATGCAAAATTACCGGAGGTAAAGCACTGGATGGACTAGGGGGAGTCAAATCCTACCGAAGCCAATCAAACTCTGAATGCCGGTAATCAGCGCATGGGAGTGAGACTGCGTGCGCTAAGGTTCGCAGTCGAGAGGGAAACAGCCCAGACCGACAACTAAGGTCCCGAAATTATGCTGAGTGTGAAATGAAGTGCGGATGCACAGACAGCCAGGAGGTTGGCTTAGAAGCAGCCATTCCTTGAAAGAGTGCGTAACAGCTCACTGGTCGAGCACCTGTGCGCAGACAATGTAACGGGGCTAAGCATAATACCGAAGTTTCGGACCTGATGCATAGGCATCAGATGGTAGGGGAGCATTGAATTAACTGACGAAGGAATATCTGCGAGGAGTTCTGGAGGAGATTCAAGAGAGAATGCAGGCATAAGTAACGAAAAGACGGGTGAGATCCCCGTCCGCCGAAAACCTAAGGTTTCCTGGGTAAAGGCAATCTGCCCAGGGTAAGTCGGCCCCTAAGGCGAGGGCGAAAGCCGTAGTCGATGGGAAATTGGTTTATAATCCAATACTTGAAAAGTTTCGAAGGTATGACGCATGAGGTGAAATCCGGCAGGGCGACGGTTGTCCCTGTCAAAGCATCCGAGCTTATGAGGGAGAGGGTAAAAGAACTCCTGAGGCAAGGTGTGACAGCGAGCGGAAAGAAAGTTGAAGCGAAGCGGACGTAATCATGGTGCCGGGAAATAGTATCTAGGACAGGCTTTTCAAACCGTACCGTAAACGGACACACGTAGGTGGGATGAGTAATCTAAGGCGCACGAGCGACCTCGCGTTAAGGAACTCGGCAAAATGCACACGTAACTTCGGAAGAAGTGTGGCTCACGATTTAAAAGAATAGTGAGCGTCACAAAGCAGGCCCAGGCGACTGTTTAACAAAAACACAGCCATCTGCGAACCAGCAATGGGACGTATAGGTGGTGACACCTGCCCGGTACTGGAAGGTTAAGAGGAGAGGTTAGAGGTAACTCGAAGCTTTGAATCGAAGCCCCAGCAAACGGCGGCCGTAACTATAACGGTCCTAAGGTAGCGAAATTCCTTGTCGGGTAAGTTCCGACCCGCACGAATGGTGTAACGATTCTGGGCACTGTCTCCCGTAACTTATCATTGGGATTCTATTCATCATGTGTAGGATAGCTGGGAGACAGTGAGGCGTGGCCGTCAGGCTGCGCGGAGTCAATGGTGAAATACCAGCCTTGATGAATGGAATTTCTAACGGTTTCCATGAAGCTGGAAAGCGGACAATGGTAGGCAGGCGGTTTGACTGGGGCGGTCGCCTCCTAAAGAGTAACGGAGGTGCGCGAAGGTCTCCTCGCGGTGGTTGGAAATCATCGTATG
>SFJN01000265.1 GCA_004555055.1 Bacteroidales bacterium
GATTCGTGCAGGTCGGAACTTGCCCGACAAGGAATTTCGCTACCTTAGGACCGTTATAGTTACGGCCGACATTCACGGGGGCTTTGGTTCGGAGCTTTGACACCCCTTGCCTTGACCTTTCCGCATTGGTCACGTGTCACACTCTATACCTCCTCTTCACGAGTTCGCAGAGTGCTATGTTTTTGTTAAACAGTCGCATGGGCCATTTCACTGCGCCTCCAGGCATTGCCCTGAAGGACCCCTTCTCCCGAAGTTACGGGGCCATGTTGCCGAGTTCCTTAACGAGGTTTCTCCCGCGCGCCTTGGTATCCTTGTACCCTCCCACCTGTGTCGGTTTTGGTACGGCATGCATTCAGTGTCGCGTCGCTTTTCCGGGAAGCAGGGACGCATGGCGGAACCCGGGCGAACCCGGACGCCGTCCGGCGATTCCTCGCCGTACAGGGGATAGCCATTGACCCCCGCCACTGTCCTTCTCCGACAACGCGCTTGAACCCTACTGCATGTGCAGGAATGTTGACCTGCTGTCCATCGACTACGCCCTTCGGCCTCGTCTTAGGTGCCGACTAACCCCGGGCGGACGAACCTGCCCCGGGAAGCCTTGGGATTCCGGCGACCAGAATTTCCATCTGGTTTTTCGTTACTCATGTCCGCATAATCGCTCGTGCGAAGTCCACCGCCGGTTTCCCGCACGGCTTCGCCCCGTCGCACGACGCTCTCCTACCACCGGCCTAGCGGCCGGTCCGCGAATTCGGTTCGACGTTTGACTCCCGATCATTTTCGGCGCGGGGTCTCTCGAGTAGTCAGCTGTTACGCACTGTTTAAATGATGGCTGCCTCTAAGCCAACATCCTACCTGTCTGAGAAACCTCACGGCCTTAGTGACTTAACGTCGATTTGGGACCTTATTCGGCGGTCAAGGGCTGTTTCCCTTTCGACAATGAAGCTTAGCCCCCACTGTCTCACTGCCATGGTGACGCGGATGGCCTTCGGAGTTTGACGGACTTCGGTATCCCGGTAGGGACCCTAGATCGATCAGTGCTCTACATCCACCCGCTGCATTCCATGACGCTGCCCCTAAAGGCATTTCGGAGAGAACCAGCTATTACCCAGCTTGATAAGTCTTTCGCTCCCATCCTCAGCTCATTCTAGACCTTTTCAACGGTCACAGATTCGCGCCTCCACTCCCGGTTAAGGGAGCTTCACGCTGTCCAAGGATAGCTCGCATGGGCTTCGGGTCCAATCCGACAGACTAGGTCGCTCTGTTCGAACTCGCTTTCGCTTCGCGTCCCCTCACGGTTACGCTCGCCAGCCGGATTGACTCGCGGACTCATTATGCAAAAGGCAAACGGTCGCGTCCCGAAGGACGCTTCCATAGCTTGTGGACGCACGATTTCAGGTCTCTTTCACTCCCCTAGCAGGGGTTCTTTTCGCCTTTCCCTCACGGTACTGGTTCACTATCGGTCATCGCGGAGTATTTAGGCTTGGAGAGTGGTCTCCCCGGATTCGGACGGGGTTTCACGTGTCCCGTCCTAATTGGGATCCCGGTGGGCCTCTCGGGTTTTCGGCTACGGGGCTCTCACCCGCTGCGGCCGGCCTTTCCATGCCGTTCGCCTAACCCTCGAAATACCGTGTCCCGGTCCCGCAACCCCAGGGGGCAAGCCCCCTGGTTTGGCCTCCTGCGCTTTCGCTCGCCACTACTCGCGCAATCTCTGTTGATTTCTTCTCCTTCAGGTACTGAGATGTTTCACTTCCCTGAGTGTCGCCCCGTGCGGACTATTGAATTCATCCGCAGGTACCACATGCGTGGTGGGTTTCCCCATTCGGAAATCGCCGGATCGGTGCTTGTTGACAGCTCCCCGACGCTTATCGCAGTCTGCCGCGTCCTTCATCGCCTCGCGATGCCAAGGCATCCGTCGTGCGCCCGTATACGCTTAGCAAGAAACTTCTCGCTCTCGTTACGTTGCAATTCTCTTTAATTCCAAACTTCCGGTTTTCAAAGATCGAATGAATGGTGCCGAACTGGTGGGCCTGACAGGAATCGAACCTGTGACCTCGTCCTTATCAGGGACGCGCTCTAACCAACTGAGCTACAAGCCCAATCTGATTGGTGGAGGTAGTCGGATTCGAACCGGCGACATGCTGCTTGCAAAGCAGCCACTCTACCAACTGAGTTATACCCCCGTTCGGGAGCGCCCAGCTTTGTCGGAAGGGAGACGGAACACTTCGAGAGACGGTCCATGTCATGTTTCAACTTCGCCACCGAGGTGGCTGCTCCTTAGAAAGGAGGTGATCCAACCGCTGGTTCCCCAACGGTTACCTTGTTACGACTTCATCCCAATCACCACCCACACCTTAGGCGGACAGACGCCCGACTTCGGGTGCAGACGGCTTTCATGATGTGACGGGCGGTGTGTACAAGGCCCGGGAACGCATTCACGGCGTCGTAGCTGATACGCCGTTACTAG
>SFJN01000054.1 GCA_004555055.1 Bacteroidales bacterium
TGAATCACTTACCACAACACATGGGGTAAATGCATTTGGAAACACACGTCCCTGCGGGTGTCCATTTTTGTACGTCGACCTTCGGTCAGCCTGCTCCTGGTATTCTCACGACAACTTAGACCATATTGGATATTTGGCAAACATAGGTTTTTGCAGGTATTTCATGGAGTTCCAAGAATTCCGCCCTTTGGTGAAAATCGTGTCGTTGCTTGTCTCCAAAGGGCGGTGTAGTATGTTGTGGTAGCCTGTGGCGTTATTGCCGTTTTCAGCAATACGAACAAGGAATTGCCATTTCCCGTTGCTGTGTCACGTTTCTTCCGCTATGTATCTTATCGTTTGAAGTTGCTGTAGATGACGTTGATTTTCACTTCTCCAGCGGGACTTCCTTCCAGTTTCACGCTTGTCAGGTTGTAGTCGTTCTGCAGCCCAATCAATGTGCGTACGGTCTGCCCGTAATAGTTGGTGGTTTCGTTATAGTATGCCTTTACGGGTCGGAGTTCGAAGGTTTGCCAATCTGGGTTCTTGGCTTCCCATTCCCGTCGTTTTTGTTCCTTGGTTTCCTCGGTGTCCTGCGCTGTCACCCCAGCTTCATTGTCGCGTTGTTTTCTTAGGTAAGCCACAAGCGGTGCGATGTTGCTGAAGGTGTATGCGTTATAATCCTTGTTGTAGGTAGCCATGAAACATGTTTCGTTGTCCGGAAGTTTGTTTTCGTTAAAGAACTCCTCGGCTTTTCCTTTGCCGATGAGGAGGAGCGTTTCCGGCTGTTTCAGATTGGCGTGATCCTGCTTGCTGTTGTTGTAGCGTTTGAGCGAGAGCCTAATGCAGTTGATGGTATCGTTGCGATGTTCTCCGGCGAGCATCTCCTTGACGGGCAGGTCGATTTCCGTATGCAGTCCGGCAGGTGACTTGACGTAGGTGTAAGGATGCTCTGCGTCGGTGAGCAGCATCTCTTCGGGAATGTCGTGATCGTAACGGGTGTTCTGAATCACCTCTTGTGTAGCACCGAGTCGCATCCATGCGTTGGCGGTGGTAGAATCCGTGTCGGCGTATTTGAAATAGACATCCAAAACGCTTACGTCGGAGTTGATGAGAGAACCGATACCTCCTGTATGTTCTACGTAGAATCCGGGGCAAACATTGTGGTTGAAGGTGTATGAATTCCTGAAGTATTCAGGGTGTTCGTAGTAGTTCTTCAGAATGTATGTGCCGTATTCTTTTCCGATGTGTACGGGGATGGACCGGTAGTTTCCGCTTTCGAGGCTGGTGGAAGTGATGGGCAGGTTGCGGTCAATGACGGAATAGGTGAGGGTTCTCTTTACCTTTGGTGTGGGGTTCAGATACTGTTTCGGGTCAATGTCGGTATAGTATGTTTCGTTTTCTTCCATGACGTTGTTAAGGTCAAGGTCGGTGACGGTCAGCTTCATGGTTGTGAGCGAGTCGCCGTAGAACTTGTCGTGGAAGATACGTAGCACGCAGGAGTCGGCTTTGACGTTTCCATCTTCGTCCTTTACGATTTTTTCGATGTCGGGCAGGGTGTAGTCTTCCTGCAAGTGGAACTGTGCAAGGAAGCTGCTTGAGGTGGTGGCCTGTGTTTCAGGGTCTGTGAGGCTGCCGATGAAGCAACTGTTTGTGCGTGCTACCACCCGTCCGGTCTTGACGGTACGTGAGATGATGGGGTATGCTTCGTAATATGTGGAGAGGGAGTCCTGCTCCGGCATCATTCCCGTGCCGATGCCTGACAAATCGTCATCGCAAGCGCAAAAGGCGAATGCTGTAGAAAGCGCTGCGATGATGGAAGTTCTGGTTTTCATTGCGATTGTTTCTGGTGTGGTTCCGGTCTTTCCCTTAGCCGTTTTATTTGCGTAGGTTTGGAGGAAGTCCCGGTGTTTTCCGCTATTGCTTTCCCTGCAGTGGTTGGTGCGTGGCAGCAAATGTGCGTGAGATGCCGTGTTGGCGGCGTTGTGTGTCAGTTTGGCTTGCGTTGTAGGTGTGGGGCATGCCCGTATCATTCTCCGCAGACCTTATTGTAGAAGTCGATGATGTTCGGCACGTTCTCCTTGTTTCCTTCGCAGTGTATGAATTCCTTTCCGTTATTCTCGGCGAAGTGCTGAAGCTCTTCGTTTTGCGTGGAGAAGATGATGCCGTCGGCGTATGCCGCTGCCAGCTGTCCGAGCGACTCGGGTTTGCTGAGGTCGATGCCCTTTTCTGCAATCTTTTTCAAATTGACATTGCGGAATGCGATGGCCCTGGGAAAGTTTTCAGCGGGAGTAATCTGCGGCATTTCGTCGTAAGCCGAGAAGATGATTTTGGCATTCTGGAAAGTCGGTTCGTCCTGATAGGCCTCTTTAAGGAAAAGCGGGACGATGCTTGAAATCCATCCGTGGCAGTGAATGATGTCGGGAGTCCAGCGCAGTTTCTTTACCGTTTCGAGTACGCCGCGTGCATAGAAGACTGCGCGTTCGGTGTTGTCTGTATACTCATTACCGTTTTCATCGTTAAGCATCTGCCGCTTGTAGAAGTAGTCGTCGTTGTCGATGAAGTATACCTGCATGCGTGCGGGCTGAATGCTTGCCACTTTGATGATGAGCGGATGGTCCGAATCGTCGACGATGATGTTCAGTCCTGAGAGACGGATGACCTCATGCAGCTGGTTACGGCGTTCGTTAATGTTTCCCCAGCGGGGCATAAAGGTGCGGATTTCAAATCCGTTTTCCTGTACGCCTTGGGGAATCTCGCGGCCGGCGATGGCCATCTGCGAGGATTTTACGTAAGGAATGATCTCTTGGGTGATGAACAGGACTTTCTTCATTTGTATGTGTGTAGGTACTTTGTGTCGTTGTGGACGGCCGGAGGGGAAGGGTACCGGTGCGTTGGGCATCGCATAGCTGTGACTTCCCGGTAGTATGCAGGGGAGAGGTGACGTCGGTGAAACGGTGCCTTTTATGGCAGGGTTCGTGTGGTTTCATGCACGATGAAACACTATTCTCCCACTGCAAAATTACGAGTTTTTTCTTGAATACTCAGTGTTTTCTGAGGGTTTTTGCGGTATATCCGTCTTTTTCCCCGTATTTTTGCATCTCGAATATGATGAATTTGTGCTTTGTTATGAGCGTCATTTCAACAGAAACTCTGTAGATTATGCCAGAATTTGATTTGGATATAGCCGCTGTAGGCCGTATGCTGCGTCCTCGTAATCCGGAAGGAAACAAGTCGACGTTCGGCCATGCATTGCTCATTGCCGGCAGTTGGGGTATGGCCGGTGCTTCGGTACTTGCCGGAAGGGCTTGTCTGCGTTCGGGAGTGGGGAAACTGACGATGCACATTCCCCGTGCGAACAACGATATCGTTCAGATTTCTGTGCCCGAAGCCATTGTCCATCACGATGTCGCCGGCAGTCCGTGTTTTTCGGAGGCCGTTCCTTTGGAGTCCTATCGTGCGCTGGCCGTCGGTCCGGGCTTGGGTCTTCATCCCTCCACCTGCCAGGCTCTTGCCCGTCAGTTGCAGCTGTGCAGGCAAAGGCCGACGATGCCTTTGCTGCTCGATGCCGATGCGCTGAACATCCTGTCGCAGCATCCCGAGTTATGGGATTTGCTTCCGGAAGGTTCTATACTCACGCCCCACTTTGGAGAACTTGCCCGTTTGCTCCGCCTTCCGTTGGAAAACCTGTTGAAAGATGAGGAAGACTGCTGCCGGATGGTGGCTGAAATGGCTGCACGGCAGCGGGTGACTGTGGTCATGAAGGGGGCAGGGACGCGCCTTTTCTCGGCCGACGGCCGGTGTGCCCGCTGTCCGTGGGGCAACGACGGTATGGCGACTGCCGGTAGCGGTGATGTGCTGACGGGTGTGATACTTGGACTGCTGGCACAGGGATATCCTTCCTTCGAGGCGGCCTGCATGGGTGTTTCGCTCCACGCCCTTGCCGGTGATGATGCGGCATCGCGCCTCGGACGGCATAGTCTCATTGCTTCCGATCTGGTGGAATACCTTCCTCAGGCCTTCCTTCGCCTTCATGGATGAGTGCAACGAGGGCTTTCCTTTGCATGTATGTACAGCAAAAAAGACGAAAAAGATCCGCAATGTCACAGGTCGTTGACATTGCGGATCATGTGTATATGGTGCGGAATCTATGACCGTTAAGGCGCAGGTGGGAGTTGGCAGCCTCCTCGCTCTTTCCACATCCTGTCCGGTGATTCAGAATACCTCCGGTGTGGGAGAGATGGTTTCTTGCGGCAGTTCGATGTGCAGTTTCTGGACGACGAAGTCGCGTATGATTTCGGCCGTCTTGTTGATGCCAAGCACCGACGAATTGATGCAGAGGTCATAGTTGTCGGCGTTTCCCCATGTTCCTGATGAGTAGAAGTTGTAGTAGTTAGCACGTTGGCTGTCGCCGTCTTCCACTTTCCGGAGTGCGGTTTTCATATCCACCTTTTCCGTTTCCATAATGCGGTGAACACGGTCGTCGGTATTTGCGGCGATGAAGACACTTGCCATGCGTGGGTGGTCGCGGAGGATATAGTCCGCCACCCGTCCGATGAAGATGCCGGAGCGTTCGTTCGCCACCTTCTTGATGACGCCGCTCTGCAGGGTGAAAAGGTTCTCTTCTGAGAGCTGGTTGGCATAGAAGTCACCGCCCCCGAAGAACGGCTGTACGGCTCCGAGGAATGTGTGGAGAAAGCCTTTCCGTTCGTCGTTCCTTTCAAACACCCCTCGTCCCAGTCCGCTTTCTTCGGCGGCGATGGAGAGGATTTCCTTGTCGTAGTATGCGATGCCCAACTGTTGGGCAAGGATGTGTCCGATTTGTCTGCCGCCGCTACCGAGCTGGCGTCCGATGCAGATAGCGTAAGGAGAGTTCATATGGTGGTTGTGGGTATGTGGTGAGGTCAAAGAAGGGAGTCGGAGGTTGTTTTTTCGGTGTGGCCGCTTTCGTGTACGTTTGCCTGAATTTTCTTCAGCTTTTTCACTTCCCGTACGAGCAGCCATGCCGAGAGAATGGTAGCCGCAGCGTCAGAGACAGGCATGGAATACCATACGCCCTCGAGCGGGTCGCTGAAGATGTGCGGCAGGAGGAAGAGGCAGGGCAGTAGGAAAATCAACTGTCTGGTAAGGCTGAGGAAGATGCTCTTTGCGGGATATCCGATGCTTTGGAAGAAAGCTCCGCTGACGATTTGCATGCCGATGAAAGGAAAGAAGAGTACGCTGATGCGCAATCCGTGAGCGGCGGTCTGCACCATTTCTTCCGCGTTTGCAGCGAAGAGGCGTACGAACGGCTCAGCGAAGAAGGTGCCAAGCACGAATCCGGTGGTGCTGACGACGGTCGCGGCTATCACGGCATAGTTCAGTACCTTTATGAGACGGTCGTAGCGTTGTGCTCCATAGTTGTATCCTGCAATGGGTTGCAGGGCCTGGTTGATGCCGATGACAACGAACACGACGAGCATGGCAAGTCGTCCGATGATGCCGTAAGCTCCCACTGCGGTGTCGCCGCCATAGGTGGTCATGGAGCGGGTGAAGCAAATGCTCACTAAGCAGGCGCAGGCATTGACGAGGAATTGCGGCAGTCCGATGGTGGTGGCCTCAGTCATGATGCGGGCTGAAGGGACGAAGATGCTGCGCTCCAGACGGATGATGTGGTCCTTCTGGCGGAATAGCCGACATTGCCATACGAGCACTATAGCCTGCGAAATGGCTGTGGCCCAGGCGGCACCGGCGATACCCCACTTGAAGACGAGGATGAAGAGTGCGTCGAGTACGGTGTTGATGCCCACGGTGGCGAAAGTGGCATACATGGCGCACTTCGGACGGTTGGTGGAGCGGAGCATGGCGTTCAGCCCGAAATACAGGTGTGTGACAGGGTTGAAGGCCAGCAGAATGAACATGTACTCGTGGGCGTAGGGTAGGGTGGCTTCCGATGCTCCGAAGAACCTCAGCACGGGATTGAGTGTGGCAATCAGTGCGAGGGCGAGCACGAAACCGAGGGCCAGGTTGAGTATGACGACGTTTCCCAAAATCTTCCTTGCTGTTCTGTAGTCCTGTTGTCCGAGTCGGACGCTCATGACGGTGGAGCCTCCTACGCCAATCATGGCTCCAACGGCAGCGGTAAGGTTCATGATGGGAGCGGTAAGTGCCAGTCCTGAGATGGCGTTCTCGCCCACGCCCTGGCCGATGAAAATGCCGTCGACGATGTTGTAGAGCGATGAAGCCACCATGGCGGTAATGGCCGGAATTGCATATTGCAGCAGCAAGCGCCCGACGGGTTTTTCGGCAAGGACAAGAAAATCTTTTTCCTGCTTCATGATGATGTCTTTCCCTTTTCGGAGAAGAATCCGGAAAGGTCAGTCTTTTTTCTCTTTTTTAAGTCGGTTCTTGTATTTGGTATAGTATTGGTCGAGGGCTTCCAGTCCCTTTTGCGTGCAGCAGCCTCTGAGATGTGTGAAGCTGGTGTTGAAGAATACTTCTTCGGGCGAAAAATCGTTGAAATCGTCCGACCTTGTCACACCATGGTTGTTGTGGAATGCGTAGCGAATGGCGATTTCAAGGTTAATGTCGTCGCGCAGTGAACCTTCTTCCACGCCTTGTTTAAGGAAGTTCACGCCTTCAGTGTAGAATTCGTGCTTGAGGTGCTCGAAATAGGTTTTCACCGTGGGGTAGTGTTCAATGTCAAAGACATATTTCTGCGACATTTTCTCTAACATGCTGAGGTGTGCGTCGACGTGCGTAAGGATGATTTCAATGATGTCGCGATGTTCCTCCACCATTTTCAGGGTTTGTTCCTTAGACCGGGCCAAGCCAGCCTCTGCGCATGCAATGATGAGCTGTTCCTTGTCAGCAAAAAGCTGGTAGAGTGTCCTTTTCGACATTTTCAGCCCTTGGGATATGGCGTCCATGGTCACGTCGCGGATACCCTTTTCGAAGAACAGTTGGGTGGCGTATTCGATGACTCTTTGTCTTACAGATGTGTTACTGTGTGTGTCTGCTGCTGTTTGCATGGGGCTAATGTGCGGTATGGTTGAATCTTTTATGCTGGCCAGTGCCTGGGCAAGGGCTTTCTCTGTAAAGGATAGGGGTACACCCTATCCTCAAAAACTGTGGCAAATATACGATTTTTCATGCATAAAACGCGCAGTTTGTATGGCGTTTTCGTTAATTTTTGCAAACATTTCGCTGTAGTGCACGGAAAATTCCATTTGTGTGTGACAAGGTAACATGGGAAAAGCGTAAATTTGCATGTGGGAAAGCCTGGTGTATTTACATCTTTATTCCTTGTTTTCCTGCGGTAATCTGTCCCCCCCCCATGTAGGAGACATGAGCCGTGAATGCACACATTGTACTAAACTCTATGGATACAGAGGGTTCGATTTCTGCCAGCAGGCATTGTCCAATTATATTATTATGCCTCCGTTGGCAAGGCGTCGCTCTCTCTTCCCTCAGCATTTATCGTTAGTTTTTTTATGGCAAAAATCACAAAAGAGGCTGCCCTTGCCTATCATGAGCAGGGACGTCCCGGCAAAATCGAGGTGGTGCCCACAAAGCCCTACCGCACACAGACCGACCTTTCGCTGGCCTACAGTCCCGGTGTGGCGGAACCCTGTCTGGAAATCCAGAAGACGCCATCCGATGCCTACCGCTATACCAACAAGGGAAACCTGGTGGCGGTCATTTCGAACGGTACCGCCGTGCTCGGTTTGGGCGACATCGGTGCCATGAGCGGCAAGCCCGTTATGGAGGGAAAGAGCCTCCTCTTTAAAATCTATGCCGGTGTGGATGCCTTCGACATCGAGGTCGACGAGAAGGACCCTGAACGCTTCATAGCTGCCGTCAAGGCGATTGCCCCTACGTTCGGCGGCATTAACCTCGAGGACATCAAGGCGCCGGAATGTTTTGAAATCGAGCGTCGTCTGAAGGAGGAGCTCGACATCCCCGTCATGCACGACGACCAGCATGGCACGGCCATCATCTCGTGTGCCGGACTCATCAACGCCGTCGAGGTGGCAGGCAAGAAGATTGAGGATGTGCGCATCGTCGTCAACGGTGCCGGTGCTGCCGCCATCAGCTGTACGCGCCTCTACTGTGCCTTCGGTGCCCGCAAGGAAAACATCGTGATGCTCGACTCCAAGGGTGTCATCAGTGTGGACCGTCCGGGACTTACCTCCCAGAAACAGGAATTTGCCACCGCCCGTACCGACATTCATACCCTTGCAGAGGCGGTGAAGGATGCCGATGTTTTCATCGGTCTTTCCAAAGGCAACGTCCTCACGCAGGACATGGTGCGCACCATGGCTCCGAAGCCCATCATCTTTGCCCTGGCCAATCCGGTGCCCGAAATCACCTACGAGGCTGCCAAGGAGGCTAACCCCGAAGTCATCATGTCGACGGGCCGTACCGACTATCCCAACCAGATCAACAATGTCATCGGTTTCCCCTACATATTCCGAGGCGCCCTCGACACCGCTGCCACGGCCATCAACGAAGAAATGAAGATGGCTGCCGTGCGTGCCATTGCCGATTTGGCGCGTCGTCCGGTCCCCGACATTGTGCACCGCACCTACAATGTCCGTGATTTCACCTTCGGTCCTGACTATTTCATCCCGAAGCCCGTCGACCCTCGTCTCATCACCGAGGTGTCGATGGCGGTTGCCCGTGCGGCCATGGAGAGTGGGGTGGCGCGTCGTCCCATCACTGACTGGAAAGCTTACCGCCAGCATTTGCGGGCATTGATGGGACAGGAGACGAAGTTCTCGCAGAACCTCATCGATGCTGCCCGTCTGCATCCCGCCCGTGTGGTCTTTGCCGAAGGTACGCACCCTGTGATGCTCGAGGCTGCCGTACGGGCCCGGGAGGAGGAAATCTGTCATCCCATCATACTCGGTAATGTGGAGAAAATCCGCAATATGGCTGCTGAGATGGGTCTCAGTCTCGAAGGCTGCGAGGTACTCGACCTACGTGAGGCCCGGTATGCTCCCATGCGTCAGCGTTATGCTGAAATCCATGCCAAGAAGATGGAACGCAGGGGATACACCCTCCAGGAGGCTATCGACAAGATGTACGAGCGCAACTTCTTCGGTATGATGATGGTAGAGACGGGCGATGCCGATGCTATGGTGACGGGTATGTATACGAAATATTCCAACACCATCAAGGTGGCAAAGGAGGTCATCGGCATCCGTCCGGGCTTCAACCACTTTGCGGCCATGCACATCTTGAACACCAAACGCGGTCTGACGTTCATTGCCGATACCCTCATCAACCGCAGCCCGAACGCCGAAACCCTCGAGGATATTGCCCTGCTGGCAGCTTCCACCGCGCGTTTCTTCAACCGTACACCGGTGTGTGCCATGATCAGCTATTCGAACTTTGGAACCGACACAGAGGGCAGTGCCGGCATGGTGCAGGAGGTGATTGAACGCCTCCATCAGCATCATCCCGAGCTGGCTATCGATGGTGAGATGCAGGTGAACTTTGCCCTTAACCGCGAACTGCGCGACGAGAAGTACCCCTTCACCCGCATCAAGGGCATGGATGTCAACACCCTCATCTTCCCGAATCTTTCGGCAGCGAACACCTCGTACAAGATGATTAAGAACCTTGCAGAGGATGCCGAGGTCATCGGTCCCATCCAGATGGGTCTGAATAAGCCTATCCATTTTACGGACTTCGAGTCGAGTGTGCGTGATATTGTCAACATCACAGCCATTGCCGTGCTCGATGCCTTTGCCCAACATCTTCGTCCCTGACGCTTTTCTCTGTGGTGCTTATGTGCATCACCGATGATTTCTTCCCCGGTCGCCCGACGGTTCCCTGCTGTCGCTGACCGGGGATTATTTGTTTCCTGTCTTGTCCTTCCTGTGCATTCTGCGGCCTGTCTTTCTCTTTTCCGGTTGACTCACAGGTGTTTCTCTGATGTTTCGTGCCGATGTTTTTCTGTCCGTTATGTGTATGTTTTAGCGGCTCGGAAAGTGTTCGTCGGAGTATTCTATTCTGTGAAATAAGAGAAAAGGAACGTGTAATAAAAAAAAGGAGACAGGCACCTCTGCATTCGGTGCTTGTCTCCTTTGTTATGAATTAAGCAGTGTCAGGAACCCTTAAGCCAGTTTCCGGTGGGGTCCCGTTGTGCAGTCTTATTCGGCTACGCAGATAACGACACGGTTCTTGCGGTAGTTTGCCTCGTCGTTAGCGAAGGGCTGTACGGTGTCACCCTTGTAGTCCTTGTTGATGCGCTCGGCAGCGATGCCCTTCTGGATGAGCGCATTGTAAACGCTGTTCACACGCTGCTTGGAGAGGCGTTCATTGATGGTGGCGTTACCGGTGTTCTTGTCAGCATATCCGGTGATGTCAATCTTGGCATCGGGATACTTGTTGAGGTAAGCAACAGCCTCGTCTACCTTCGTCATTTCGCTGGGACGGATGTCGTAGCGGTTGATGAGGAAGAATACGTTCTGGATGCAGGGCTTCACCTCTTCTACCACAGGAGCAGGCTCGGGCTTTGCTACGGGTTCGGGCTCTACCACAGGTTCGGGCTCGGGCTGAACGGGTTCGGGAACCACTACAGGAGCTACAGGGTGGTTGATCTTGCCAAGGCGGAAGCAGAAACCTGCGAGGATGTTGAACTGCCAGTCGGCATTGTCGGCATCCTTGCTGTTGAAGTGGTCGTCGAGCACGGTGGCGTTGCCTTCGAGGTTGAAGTTCACGCGTTCGCAAAGACGGAGGTCAAGGTGCAGACCGAAGCGGCCGGTCACATAGTTGCGCTTGTCCCAATAGAGGGTAAGCATTTCGGGACGGTTGTTGGCAGCGACGCTGTTCTTGAGTTCAAGAGCCTCGTCGTTGCTGAAGCTGCGGAGGTATCCTACACCACCGGTGAGCCAGAGGGTTGCGAAACGGTTGGGCTTCACACCGCCGAAAACGGTGGTAAGGTCGAGCATACCGTCAAGACCTACCTGTGCGTAGTTATACTTGTAGTCTTCGCCGATGGTGGGGAGTACGCCCTTGCCTGTCCATCCGCTACCGTTAAGGCGGAGGGCAAAGTAGGGGTTGAAGCGGTAACCTACGGAGAGGGCTGCAGCGGGAGACATGAGGTCGCCGAAACTGCCTTCACCACGGGTGACGCCGAGACCGCCCTGAACACCGATGAACCAGTATGACATGTCAGGTTTTACTTCGGGAGCGGTGGTTTCCTGTGCACTGACATTGAGCGTAGCAAGTGCAGCAAGTGCACTTACAATAAGTGTTTTGAACTTCATAGTGCAGTAGTTGTTAAATGTTATTTTTTTTGTTTGTTTGTCAAAAAACGGTTGCGGTTCCTGTGGAATCCTGAGGTAAAAAAACGGAAAGTGGTGCGTGTCACATCCCCCTTCCTCTCTTCTTTTTCCTCATTTGTGCGTTTTTGTTTTGTTGTCTTTAGGACATAGTAGCCCCTAAAACTTACTGCAAATGTACGCCATTATGCCAAAAGTTCCAAGTTTTTCCGAAAAAAAGCGACCTTTACCTCGAAAATTTCGGGTAAAAGTCGCTTGTTTATAGCAAATCAGTATGCTGAATGGCCTTTTTCAGGCATTCGTGACTGTTTACTTGAAGTAGCGCTTCAGGAGGCCTTCGAAGCCGCGTCCATGGCGTGCTTCGTCCTTAGCCATTTCGTGAACGGTGTCGTGGATGGCGTCAAGTCCTTCTGCCTTTGCGCGTTTTGCAATTTCCATCTTGCCGTCGCATGCTCCGCATTCTGCTTCGGCACGCTTCTCAAGGTTGGTCTTGGTGTCCCATACGCACTCGCCAAGGAGTTCGGCGAAGCGGCTGGCGTGGTCGGCCTCTTCAAGGGCATAGCGCTTGAAGGCTTCTGCGATTTCGGGATATCCTTCGCGGTCAGCCTGGCGCGACATGGCGAGGTACATACCCACTTCGGTGCATTCGCCTTCGAAGTGAGCCTTCAGTCCGGCCCAGATATCATCGGGGCAGCCCTTGGCTACACCGATGACGTGCTCGGTAACGTATACGCGTGCTTCGTCTTCCTTAACTTCCTTGAACTTGCTGGCGGGAGCCTTGCACTGGGGGCACTTCTCGGGAGCGGCATCGCCTTCGTATACATAGCCGCATACGGTGCAGATAAATTTCTTCTTCATTTTTTTTGTGGTTTTATAGAGGTTACTTACTGAATTTGCGAAAAATCGCAGTTTTAATGGTTGAGGTTTTCTGATTGTTGTTGGTTTTTCCTGGCGCATTGTGGGCAGAGCCCATGGTAATAGATTTGCGTTTCGTGCAGGACATAGCCTTTTGGGGGCTGCTGCAATGCGTGTTCTTCAGGAATGGGAATGTCGACAATACTGTTGCAGGCTGAACAGAGAAAGTGGGCATGACGGCTGCAGTCGGCATCGTATTTTGTAGTGCGTTCGTCAATGGTAATCATTCTTGCCGCTCCCTGTTCCACCAGCAGGCGGAGTGTGTTGTAGACCGTGGTCTTTGAAAGTGTAGGTATCTTGCCTTGGAGTGCGCCATGGATTTCCTCCACGCTGGGGTGCGTCAGGTGTTCCATCAGGTAACGCATTACACCGATGCGTTGCACCGAGGCCTTGATGCCGTGGTCGGAGAGGTATTCTATGACGGATTTGTCGCTCATTCGTGTCTGGTGTTTGGAGTCTGACGGAATGCTGTGGGGTTGTTGTTTGTAATGATTACAATTTTGTTTACGATGCAAAGTTATGTTTTTCCCCTCTATCATGCAAGCGTTATCCCCATTTTTTGGTATGAAATCCGAAATTTTTCCATTTTTTTACTAAAAAAAAGGAGGTTAGATGACGATTCGCGTTTATTCTTTTCCCATTATTTATTGAAAGGCCTATATGGAGAATCGGGCAGGATTCCTTTCTGTTTTTCCAATTGTCTTATAGAATCCGAAGCCGTTTAACGTTTTATACCTATATATATTAATATATGTGCATCTATGTTAGCTAAATGCTTCTCAAAAATGCGATACAAAACGCAATTGCTGCAACAAAAGAACCCAAAACACCAACTCTGGCCCCGACAGAGGGGTTGTTTATAAAAACACTTAGAATCAAGGTAATGATTCCTCCAACAAAAATTGCTGGAATCCAGCATCCTCCCTTTTTTCTGTCATCAGAAGGCGTGTCTTTTATTTTCCTGATTTTATCCAACTCCTCATTTGAAATTGAAATAATCACTGTCTTATGTGATTCCTCTCTGGTTTTATCCAACTCCTCTTTTGCCTTTGCTAATTCTTCTTTTGCTTTATGCAATTCCTCTTTAACCTTATCTAACTCCGTTTCTGTCTTATCCAATTCTTCGTTCATGGAAAGGTTCGTTTATGATTCCGGTTTAAAACTATCCTCTCTTGCAATGTTTGTTTCAATTAAAAGAATGTTACTATTCCACGAAGGTATGGTAATTTTCTATGCGTAAAAGATAAGAATTTACTTCCAATATACAAACTCTCCTCCACAAGAATGACAAAAAGCTGTACCATCTATATACGTATTTATGTTGTGGCTACAACAATATGGACATTGTAGCCGACCATAT
>SFJN01000266.1 GCA_004555055.1 Bacteroidales bacterium
CGTGAGCTCCCAACTCATATAGATGAGGACTCCGAAATAGCAGATGATGAGGATGGGATTCTTCACTATCATCTCGAGACTTCCGGTGATGGAATTCTCCACCTCACTGACATCGCCGCTCATACGCGCAATGATGTCGCCCTTGCGCTCGTCGCTGAAGAAGGAAAGGGGGAGGGAGGTTATCTTGCGGTAAACGGCGGAACGGATGTCACGGACAATGCCCGTACGCAAGGGCACCATCATCGCCACGGAAGCAAAATAACAGCTGGTCTTGAGCAGGGTGGCGAAAGCCAGAAAGGCACCGATGGCCAAAAGGGTGACGGAAGCGCCCCAGACCTCCATCAACTGCGTGGTATAGAAGTAGAGATTGTTGATAAGGATGTCCTTCATGCCCATGCCGGCAGCATCCCATGGAATGAACTCGTACTGCTGCTTGTCGATGCCGAAAAGCAGTTGGAGCATGGGGATGATGCTGATAAACGAAAAGACATTGAGTACCGCACTGAGGACATTGAACACAAGGCCTCCGAAGAGATAGGACTTGTAAGGGGCGACGTATTGCCGCATCATGCGGAGAAATTCCTTCATATGACGTATTTTGGGATGGGAGGGTGATGAGACGGGATGATGCTGTGTGTGAAAAGTGTAGGATGCCTGGCGGAAGGAAGAGGCTATTTCCGACCGAAGTCGGCAGGGATTTCACCCATGGTGGCAGTGTCCCACTTGTGGATAGGAACCCGGAAGGTGTGGGTGCGGAGCCAGTTTTCGGCACGTGCGATGAGCTGGTAGAGAGGTTCGGTGTCTGGTGTACGTTCGAGCGTAGTCTTCGCCTTCTTGTTGCGTACCCATGTCTGTGCCGTGAGGGAATCGCTGTAGATGTCCATAATATACCCCTTGGATTCGAGCAATGCCAGGGCATGGACTATGGCCAGGAACTCACCGATGTTGTTGGTGCCATGGACCGGACCAAAGTGAAACACCACACGGTCGGTGGGATGGCCGTCGTGAAGGAGGACACCTCGGTACTCCATCGGACCGGGATTGCCGGAGCAGGCGGCATCGACGGCAAGGGCGTAATGGGGATATTCTTTCATAGAAATCGGAAAATTCGCGATGAAATGGTGGAATTTTCAGAAAATGAATGGTAAAAAGCACAAAAAGAGGCGGGAACACGGAAAATGGTCCCACCCCTTTCTGCATGGGGGATATGGAGGGATGTCCGACGGACAATGCTTCCCAGTCACATGAAACAGAATGGCAGCATTGCCCTCCAACGCAACAGACGGAACTACATGCGTTCGGGCATCTCAATGCCGAGGATGCCCATTCCGAGGCGTACCACTTTGGCCACATTGGCACTGAGCACCAGGCGGAAGTTGCGCTTGTCGGCATCTTCCTCGCCAAGGATGGAGAAGTCGTGATAGAACTGGTTGTACTCCTTCACCAAATCATAGCAGTAGTTGGCAATGACGGAGGGGCTGTAGTCCTGTCCGGCAGCACGTACGACATCGGCAAACTCCGAAACACGCTGGATGAGTGCCTCCTCTTTGGTACTGAGGTCGACATTGGCAGGAAGGACCGCAGGGATGGCAATGCCCTTGTCGGCAGCCTTGCGGAGGATACTGCGGATACGGGCGTAGGTATATTGGATAAAAGGACCCGTATTGCCGTTGAAATCGATGGATTCTTCGGGATTGAAGAGCATGTTCTTTCGGGCATCGACCTTGAGAAGGAAATACTTGAGGGCTCCCATGCCGACGATGCGCGCCACTTCCTGCTTTTCGGCCTCCGACATATCGGTCTTCTTGCCGCTTTCGTCCATCGTGATGCGGGCCTGGGCTACCATACCGGCAACGAGGTCGTCGGCATCGACCACGGTACCTTCGCGGCTCTTCATCTTGCCGTTGGGAAGTTCCACCATTCCATAAGAGAAATGTACGAGGCTCTTGCCCCATTCGAAGCCGAGTTTGTCGAGCAGGATGGAAAGCACCTGGAAATGATAGTTCTGCTCATTGCCGACCACATAGACCATCTTGTCGATGGGGAAGTCCTGGAAACGGAGTTTGGCGGTACCGATGTCCTGGGTCATGTATACACTGGTGCCGTCGCTACGGAGGAGCAGTTTCTCGTCGAGACCCTCGGCAGTAAGGTCGGCCCATACGGAACCGTCCTCGCGGCGGTAGAAAATGCCCTTGGCCAGACCTTCCTCGACCTTCTCCTTACCTTCGAGATAGGTGTCGGACTCATAGTAAATCTTGTCGAAGCTTACACCAAGTGCCTTGTAGGTCTCGTCAAAGCCGGCATAGACCCATTCGTTCATCCGACGCCAGAGGGCGCGGACCTCAGGATCGTTCTGCTCCCATTTTACAAGCATGTCGTGGGCCTCGACGATAAGGGGGGCTTCGTTTTTGGCACGCGTGGTGGCGGTCTCCTCGTCAACGCCTTCG
>SFJN01000267.1 GCA_004555055.1 Bacteroidales bacterium
TTCGCGGGCATCGCCGTCAACGCGCTGGGCTACCACCATCCCGTCATCACCGACGCGATCATCGCCCAGGCCAACGCCGGCGTGCTGCATACGTCCAACATCTTCTACGTTCAGCCGCAGGCGGAGCTGGCCGCGCTGCTGTGTGAGCACACGTTTGCCGACCGCGTCTTCTTCGCCAACTCCGGCGCGGAGGCCAACGAGGGCGCCATGAAGCTGGCCTGCAAGTACTTCTACGCGCAGGGCGTGAACCGCTACACCACCGACCGCTCGGTGAAAGACGGTGTGCTCACATTCACCATCAGCAGTGCCCCTTTGCGCAACCAACTTATGCTCACCCGCTCCACCCTCATCGCCCGCATCAACGAATCCCTCGGCCACGAAGTAATCAAAGAAATCATCTTCCGCTAATAAAGTCAACGAGTCAACAGGTCAACGGGTCTACGGGTCAACGAGTTGCCAAAGGGACGGTTCTTCTATGTTGTAAACCAAGGGATTTTGGTAATTTAATATTTATTTAACATTTTGAAGAGCAATAGGATAGGTGTTTCCTTGTCCGCCTATCATGTTGCGTGACAGCGCAATAAGTTATCGTCCCGCACGTTTTGCGCAGGAAGACGCGAGAGCGAAAAAACCTATTAGACAAACTTCTATAAGAGGTCGCAGCGCATGTCTGCGCCTCAATTTACTTCTTCAGAAATATAGGCAAGACGCAACAATCTTTTGAGAGATGTCACCCCCACCGCTAATGTGGGGGCGCATCCAGTCTGTCCCTAGGAGTCGTCTTGATAGAGGTCGCCTAATAGGTGTGCTCTGCATTTGTCACATATTCCTTCTGTATGGTTCATATGTTCTCACGCATCTCTTCTGTATGGTTCATACGCCTTTCTCGTCTTGAGCACTGCGAATATGATGTTGGAGAGCTTTCTCGCTATTTTTATGATGGCCTTCTGTCCGGCCATGCGCCACCTGTACTCGGTGTACATCCTTCCCAGCTCCCGGTCGCGCACGATGAGCACCCACGAGGCCTCGACCAGCAGCGGGCCGATGTGCTTGTTGCCGCGGAAGGTCATCTCGCCGTGCGACACCCTCTCGCCGCTGCTGTGGCTCGTGGGCACGAGCCCGAGATAGGACGCGAACTGCCGCTCGTTGCCGAAACGGCCGATGTCGCACACCTCGGTGAGGATGGTCATCGCCACGGTGAGGCCGATGCCGGGGATCCCCATCAGCAGGGCGCAGTCCTCCCGGTAGCGGTCGGTCATGCTCAAGGCCCTGACCCTGCGGGTGGCCTCGAGCAGGTTGGCGCGCAGTGTCTCAACCTGCAACAGCAGCAGGTCAAGCGACCTCCGGGTGTCAGACAGCAGCCTCACATCCTCCCTCAGCCAGGCGATGAACGCCCTCGACCAGTGCGTGCCCGACCTTGAGAAGCGCTCGGGCAACTCCACGCCGTTGCTGTGGAGCAGGTGCTTGATGCGCGTCTTGTAGCCGCCGACCTGTATCTGTATGGTCTTGCGGATACGCAGCACGCCCCTGTCGTCAAGGTTGTCCTTCGGGCGCACATAGATTCCCCTGATCAGGCCGGCACGCAGCGCCCTCGCCAGCTTCTCGGCGTCGATGCGGTCGCTCTTCATCGTCAGCTCATACTGTGACGACGGAATGTCGGCGGCATGCGCCACCACGCAGCTGACACCCAGCTCCGAGAGCGCGTAGTGGGTGGCAAAGCCACTGAAGCCCGACTCGTACACCGCCCGGTAGTTCCCGTCCGGGTAATGTGACTTCAAAAATTTAAAGAGCGCCTTGGCGTCTGCCGCGGTGGAGAGGCGTTCGGTGTAGCCACTCTCTGTGATCACGGCAACCTGCCAGTTTTTCTTGTGGACATCAATCCCGATGTAGATGTTTTGTCCTTTGAAAGTTTTTTTGTTTCTTTGCATTGTTGGAATGGTTTTGGTGGTTCTTATAATTATTTTTCAAAATTACCAAAAATTTCGTTCCAACATTTTTTTTATTATGAATAACACACCGGGGAACGCCCAGCGGCAAGGGGCAGAGCCCCGTCGAGCGTCCACACTCAACGCCTTCTCCAACCCCAAACCACATTTCCTCTGCAAACATAGTAACTTTTGGTTTGTATATGCCAAAGGCATACCAAAAGAACCGTCCCTTTGGTTTGTGCAGGGGCAACTTGTATATCATTTCCCAAAAAAAATCGGGACTGCCTGATGATGAGGCAATCCCGATTTTCGAGTATTTAAGGAAATGTATGTAAAATCTTACATTTTATGCGCGAGGAAGATTAATCGATTTCTTCGTCAGCTTCGTAGCCACCCATTTCGCGGATAGCGTTCTTGAGCATCACGTACTGTTGGAAGAGGTGGTTTACAGGCACTTCGTCAACGGTGTAGTCGTGTTGAGGGCTCTTCAAGAAGAAGCTCAAGAA
>SFJN01000268.1 GCA_004555055.1 Bacteroidales bacterium
AAACCACTTGCAGACAGAGTTCTGGTTGAGCCAAAAGAGGCTGAGACCAAAACCGCATCAGGACTTTACATTCCTGACACAGCTAAGGAAAAACCGCAGCAGGGAGTCGTAATCGCAGTCGGCCCCGGCAAAAAGGATGAGCCTATGGAGCTCAAGGCGGGAGACGTGGTACTCTACGGAAAGTATGCCGGTACCGAAGTCAGCTATGAAGACAAAAAGTATCTTATCATGAAACAGAGCGATGTGCTCGCAACCCTTTAATTACGATTGAACTATGGCAAAAGATATCAAATTCACCTCTGAGGCTCGCGCCCAGATGAAGGTCGGTGCCGATGCACTTGCAGATGCAGTGAAGGTAACTCTCGGTCCAAAAGGCCGCAATGTCGTGATCGACAAGAGCTTCGGAGCTCCTCAGGTCACCAAGGACGGTGTCACCGTCGCAAAGGCTGTCGAGCTTGAAGACAAGTTCGCCAATATGGGTGCCCAGATGGTCAAGGAGGTTGCTTCCAAGACCAACGAGCAGGCCGGTGACGGTACAACCACCGCTACCGTTCTTGCACAGGCCATCATCAACGTGGGCCTGAAGAATGTCACCGCCGGCGCAAATCCTATGGACCTCAAGAGGGGTATAGACAAGGCTGTCGATGCTGTCGTCGATAGTCTCAGGAAGCAGAGCCAGGAAGTCGGAGAGGATTACTCCAAGGTGGAGCAGGTCGGCACCATTTCGGCCAACAACGATTCCTATATCGGCAAGCTCATCGCAGATGCCATGTCGAAGGTGGGCAAAGACGGCGTCATCACCGTTGAGGAAGCCAAGGGTACCGAGACTGAGGTCAAGGTCGTAGAGGGTATGCAGTTCGACCGCGGATATATATCTCCGTACTTCATGACCAACAGCGACAAGATGGAGGCCGTGCTCGACGAGCCAAGCATACTTATCACCGACAAGAAGATAAGCACGATGAAGGATCTCCTTCCTATACTCGAACCTATCGCAAGGGAAGGCCGTTCCCTTCTCATCATAGCTGAGGACGTCGAGGGCGAGGCTCTCACCACCCTCGTGGTGAACCGTCTCCGCGGTACCCTGAAGGTCGCTGCCGTCAAGGCTCCGGGCTTCGGTGACCGCCGCAAGGAAATGCTTCAGGACATAGCCACCCTTACCGGTGCAGTCGTAGTGTCCGAGGAGAGGGGCTTCACCCTTGAGAACACCACTCCTGACATGCTCGGCAAGGCCGAGAAGGTCGTCATCAGCAAGGACAACACCACCGTGGTGAACGGTGCCGGTGATTCCCAGGCCATCGCTGACCGCGCTGCCACCATCCGTGCGCAGATAGAGGCCACCAAGTCCGACTATGATCGCGAGAAACTCCAGGAGAGGCTCGGCAAGCTTGCCGGCGGCGTGGCTGTGCTCTATGTGGGCGCTGCGACCGAACTCGAGATGAAGGAGAAGAAGGACCGCGTGGAGGATGCCCTCAGCGCTACCCGTGCGGCTGTCGAGGAAGGCATAGTCCCCGGAGGTGGCGTTGCATACATACGCGCAGCCGAGTCCATCAGGGATCTCAAGGGCGCCAACGAGGATGAGACCACCGGTATCCACATCGTGGCAAGGGCCATTGAGGAGCCGCTCCGTCAGATTGCCGCCAACGCAGGACTCGAGGGCAGCGTCATTATCCAGAAGATACGCGAGGGCAAGGGCGACTTCGGCTACAATGCCCGCACCGACGAATATGTGAATATGTTCGAGGCCGGCGTCATCGACCCTACCAAGGTCAGCCGTGTGGCTCTTGAGAACGCCGCATCCGTTGCCGGTATGTTCCTCACCACCGAGTGCGCCATCGCCGACATCCCTGCCAAGGACCCGGCTCCGGCACCTGCTGCCGGCGGAATGGGCGGAATGATGTAAAATTACCAGCTACCTATAAAAAAGGCGGATCCGTTTCGGGTCCGCCTTTTTTAGTGAATTTCAGAAAAAATTAAAAAAATCTTGAAAAAGATTTGGAGGTAAAGGAAAAAAGCGTACCTTTGCAACCCGCTTCGGAAAAGGGCTGTTTAGAGCTCCTCCGCGGCAGGAAAAAGTTCTTAAAAAACTTGAAGAAAAATTTGCAGGATACGAAAAAGTTCGTACCTTTGCAGTCCGCGCCGTTCAAAAAACGGGCATAGCGGAAAACGAAAAAAGATCATTGACAAGACTGAGAAGAACAAGTACAAGCAAGTACCGAAACAAGAATCTGTAACAGATTAAGAATTCGAGAAGCGTTAATTTCTTGAAAGAAAGAGATTGAACGGTCAGGAGAATCAAGCTAAGAATTATAGAAATTATACAATGAAGAGTTTGATCCTGGCTCAGGATGAACGCTAGCGGCAGGCTTAACACATGCAAGTCGAGGGGCAGCGGGGAGTAGCAATACTCTGCCGGCGACCGGCATAACCGGTGGAAACGCCGACTAATACCCCATAATACAGGGGACCGCATGATCCTCTGTTGAAAGAACTTCGGACACGGATGGGCTCGCGTGACATTAGGTAGTTGGTGAGGTAACGGCCCACCAAGCCGACGATGTCTAGGGGAACTGAGAGGTTGGTCCCCCACACTGGAACTGAGACACGGTCCAGACTCCTACGGGAGGCAGCAGTGAGGAATATTGGTCAATGGACGAAAGTCTGAACCAGCCATGCCGCGTGAAGGAATAAGGCCCTATGGGTCGTAAACTTCTTTTGTATGTGAGCAATAAGGTCCACGTGTGGACCGATGAGAGTAGCATACGAATAAGCATCGGCTAACTCCGTGCCAGCAGCCGCGGTAATACGGAGGATGCAAGCGTTATCCGGATTCATTGGGTTTAAAGGGTGCGTAGGCGGCTTGGTAAGTCAGCGGTGAAATTCCAGTGCTCAACATTGGCCGTGCCGTTGATACTGCTGGGCTTGAATGCGGATGCCGTGGGAGGAATGTGTGGTGTAGCGGTGAAATGCATAGATATCACACAGAACACCGATTGCGAAGGCATCTCACGAATCCGCAATTGACGCTGAGGCACGAAAGTGTGGGGATCAAACAGGATTAGATACCCTGGTAGTCCACACTGTAAACGATGATAACTAACTGTCGGCGATACACAGTCGGTGGCCAAGCGAAAGCGATAAGTTATCCACCTGGGGAGTACGTTCGCAAGAATGAAACTCAAAGGAATTGACGGGGGCCCG
>SFJN01000269.1 GCA_004555055.1 Bacteroidales bacterium
AGGCGGACAGGCGCGGCATCGGCCTGATGCTGGACATGGTGTTCAACCACACCTCCACCGAGCATGAGTGGTTCAAAAAAGCACTGGCAGGCGACAAAAAGTACCAGGACTATTACATCTTCAAGGACGGCACGCCCGACTGCTACCCGACGAACTGGGTTTCAAAATTCGGCGGCCCTGCGTGGGAATATGTACCATGGCTCGGCAAGTGGTATCTGCACCTGTACGATGTTATGCAAGCCGACCTGAACTGGGAGAACCCCGCCGTGCGGGAGGAAATGGCCGACATCCTGCGCTTCTGGAAGGCGAAAGGCATCAAGGGCTTTCGCTTTCGCAACGTCCACAAGTACCTGAAGGAGTTGGTCGCCGCGGGCGGCATCGACGGTATGATAACCGTTGGCGAAATGTCCTCCACCACGCTGGAAAACTGCATCGGCTACACCGCTGAGGGCAACCACGAGCTGACGATGTGTTTCAATTTCCACCACCTGAAGGTCGACTACAAGGACGGGCAAAAGTGGGAATTGAGGGAGCCTGATTACCTCGCCATGAAGAAACTATTCAAGACCTGGCAGGAAGGAATGCAGGAGCACAACGGCTGGAATGCCCTGTTCTGGTGCAACCACGACCAGCCCCGTGCGGTCAGCCGCTTTGGCAGCGACACGACCTACTGGAAGGAAAGCGCCGAGATGCTGGCGGTGGCTATCCACTTTATGCGCGGCACACCGTACATTTATCAGGGTGAGGAGCTGGGCATGACGAACCCGCACTTCACGAAAATCGAGCAGTACCGCGACGTCGAGAGCCTCAACTACTACAGGATCCTGCGAGAGCAGGACAAGACCGAGGCCGAGACGCTGGACATTATCGCCCAGCGCAGCCGCGACGACAGCCGCACCCCGATGCAGTGGGATGCGAGTGAGAACGCCGGGTTTACCACCGGTACGCCGTGGATCGGCATTGCCGACAACTACAAGGCCATCAACGCCGCTGCCCAAATGGACGCCCCGGATTCCATCCGCAGCTTTTACAAAACGCTGGTGGCCCTGCGCAAGAAAATGCCGGTCATCAGTGCGGGAAAAATCGAGTTCTTGTACCCCGACAACGCGGATTTGTTAGCCTATCGCCGGTACGACGGCGAGACGGAGCTGCTGATTCTCTGCAACCTGCGGGAGCGGGAAATTGCCAAGCCCCTGCCCGTAGGCTGGACCGATGCCGAGAAACTGCTGGGTAACTACCCCGACACCGCCGACACGCTGCGCCCCTATGAGTGCGTAGTGCTGAAAAAGTGAAGGCTGCCGTATTATCTTTTCGCTATTGGGAGTTGACCGTATCCTTTGCGATAGTAACCTCATAGTGAGCAAGACAAAAGCACTTTCCCTTATTTGCAATGCAAATATAAGGGAAAGTGCTTTTTTGTAAGGGCAAAATTCCGCGTTTAAAGCTGTGCAAGACCTGCCGGGTGCCATTCGTCCCGGATGCCGATGTCGGCACAGACGATCTCACCGCAGAAGGGTGCGGAGCTTGTAGCTGTGTGCAGGGGCTTGCAGCTGTCAAACGTCACGGTCAGGTCTGCGCGGACGGCTCCCTCGGCGGCCTCACCCGTATCGGTGTTGATGCCGCTGGGCAGATCGACGGCCAGCCCGGCGTTTTCCGTCATTTGCAGATATCTTCCACCGTATAGTCCCGATCTGAATCCCATTGAAAAGCTCTGGTCGAAGGTAAAGGCTCTTTTGCGCAAATTCAAAGCAAGGACGCTGGATGCTCTTCCAAATGCGATTCAGAACGCTTTTCACTCTGTTACTGTCTCTGATTGTTCCGGCTGGTTCCGCTTCTGCGGATATGCGCTTTAATTTTGAAAATTACTATAAATAAGAATGAAGCGATGAGACCTGACACAGATTGTGCAAACAAAAAAAGAAAGCTGCCATCCATGAGAGAAAAATTCTCACGGATCGGCAGCTTTTCTCTTTGAAGTTGTTATGATCACGGCGGATTTTCTATTGATGCTTTTCCTATTGATGTCATAATCGTACATTTTTCGGGTTCATTCTTGGGAACAATGCAGTCGTGAAGGAAAGGAAAGCGCAGATAGGGCGGTCGTTCTGGGAAGCAGAGCGACCTGTCGAACTTGTGTGAAACACTTCTTTACAATTTGGCTTGGTTGCTATTGCCTTCAATAAAAGAAAATGCAGAGGGAACAGTTGTTGTCCAGAGCTTTGTGACATCAAGACCGTGTCGCTCCAACATAGCACGACAATCCTTGACTTTTAGTTTACAAAAGTCGGTTTTAAAGTTTCTGATACTGTTACTCTTGGTAAGTTCTGTAACGGATTTTACATCTGTACAGCGAGTAAGTTCATCTTCTAGGTTTAAGACCTGTGGCAAGAAGACGATTCGCAGCTTTCCGCAGTAGCGACGAAGTAATTCTAGATTTTTCTGGAGATTAGCTGTGACAGGAACATCCGTATCAAAAACCAATATCACAATGGTGCCAGCTTGTATAGAAAGCATTTGCGATTTTGGAATTAGATTTTGAACAACATTAAAGACCTTTACTTTTCCGGGAAGGCCTTCTTCGAAGACGAGCAGGCGCGCCGGCTGGTTCCGGAAGATTACAGCAACCGCCCCTCTTTCGAGGGGGTTGCAAGCGGCATGGAGCTG
>SFJN01000055.1 GCA_004555055.1 Bacteroidales bacterium
TAAACACTTACATAGCCCGCTATGCGCGTGTTTGCAGGACAGAAATCTACTGTGCGATAGTTCGAAAACTGTCTCAAGCTAATTTATAGAACATCCCTATATTGTTAGGAATGCTGGATTCGGACGAAGTGCAGCATCTACGGTAAGCAGTAGCAATCCCCTGTCATTACTCTTGGGAAAGTCTTGACAGGGGATGTCGTAAAAGGGGATGGTTCAATGAATTATTTCCCTGCAAGGCGGGTGAACGAGTAGATGACGGTACCCGTTTTGTCGACCATGTTCCATACCAGTTTTGTCTGGTCGGCAGTGATGACGGAAAACCCGGGTTCGCCGCTGCAGAATACCGTTCCCTCTGTGCTGCCAACCTCACGGGCGAGTGAACCCGCAGAATTGACCACATAGTCGATGCCGTCGTTACCACGGCGGATATGTTGGAAGTTGTGTACGTGTCCGCAGGCATAGACATCGACGTTGTCATGGCGGCGGATGACGCTTCCAAGGCGTTGCTGCATGTCGGTACGTTCGCTCTCTGCCTTGTCGGTGTAGGCATAGATGGGGTGGTGTCCTACCACGATAATCCACTCCTCGGTGGCTGCCGTGAGGGTGGCGTCGAGCCACGAAAGCTGGGCGTCGATGTCCTGTTCGCCGGCGTCGTGGTATTTCGCCGGATTGTGGCGGTAGCGTTCGATGAGCGGTGTGGTGTCGACATAAACCACGCGGATGCTTGTTCCGTCGTCTTCGTAGACTTCGGTATAGTAACGTGCGGGCATCATCCACCGACGGCTCACACCGGCATAGTCAAGCACTGCCTGGGTGTTGCCACGGTATTCGTGGTTGCCGAGTACGGGTTTCCAGGGAATCATCAGCGAGGGATGCGAGTAAACGAGCTCGAAGTTGGTGGTCCACAGGGGGTCGCTGACGGACTGGATGCCGTAGAAGTGATGGACGTCGCCAGCAGCAATGACGCATTCCGGACCGATGACGGTGGCCATTTCGCCCATGACTTCGGCAATGGGTTTCTGGTCGTAGTATCCGTTGCGTCCGAGGTCGTTGCCCATAAAGAGGTTGACATTGCCTTTGAGTTTTTTCCACACCTCGGGGGTCTGTGCCGGCATGCTCAGGGCGGTGCATGCCACGAGGGCAAGGATTGCAAGTCTTTTCATTGTCGTTTTTTGATCGGTTTGAATGTTCAGAGGCTGAGTTTGATGCCGGCATTGATGCGTACGCCATAGTATTCAGCCTCCATGGTGCGGTGTACGGTACCCTGGTAATAGCGCAGGGGCTGGTTGAGGAGGTTTGTGGCCTCGCCGTAGACGGTCAGTCGCGCCTTGCGTCCGAAGGTGTACGATGCATTCGCGTCGAGGTGGTGTGCGGCGTCGTAATACCGGTCGAGGTCGCGGCATTCCATGTTCAGCTTGTCGATGAAGCTCGATGCATAGTTATATGAGACGCGGGCCTTCCATCCGGCTTTTTCGAAGCAGAGCGAAAGGTTGGCGGTGTGGGCAGGATTGCCCGCCATAGGCATTTCGGTGCCCTCGGCCATGCCTAAGCGTGGATTGTAGTTGTGGGTCCAGCTGTGGGTGTAGGTGTAGTTGCCGTAGAGTCCGAGGCTTTTGAGGGCGGGGTGTATGAAGCCGAAGTCGCGCTGATAGGCCACCTCTACGCCAAGCACGCGGGCATCGTAGGCATTGATGTTTTGCGTCATGCTGAACATTTCGTCGGCATAGTCCTTGGAAAGTCCCAGCTCGGAGCCGGTGTAGAAGCTTTCGGTCTCCACGTTGACGTGATGGATGTCCTTATAGAAGATGCCTGCACTGACGAGGCCCACACCCCTGAAATAGTTGTCGGCAGAGAGGTCGATGTTCCATGCCCCTGAGGGGTCGATGTCCGGGTCGCCAATCCATCCTTTCCGGTCGGCAAGGCTGTAGCTGCGGTTGGCAATCATCGCCGAGTACTTCGGACGCGACATGGTTCGGGTGACGGAGAACCGGAGGTTCGACTCGGGGGTGATGGCATATTTCAGCAGGAAACTGGGGAGGATGTCCGTATAATAATGGTGATATTCCCCTGTAGGTTCCAGTTGCTCGTTGTCCTCGTCGTCGACCGTATATATCTTTCCGTCGGTGTGGAGGCGTGTGTTTTCCACACGGAGTCCGATGGTGGCGGAAACTTTTTCGGAGAATTTCTGGTCGAAACGCACAAATCCCGCCGTGATGCGCTCCGTAGCGTTGTAGGCGGCAGCCTCCTCTTCGAGTACATGCTCGCCTTCGGCTTCAGGGAGTTCGAGGTTTGCCAGATAACCCTTGCTGATGAAGGGCTGGTGCAGAGGGTATTGGCAGCCTGGGTAGTAGCCTTCGCGGATGCCGTTGCAGAGGTTGGAGCGCCAGTCGGGGGCAAAATCCTTTTCGTAGGAGAGCTGTGAGATGTCGAAATCCTTGGTCTTGCTCACGAATTTTGCTCCGAAGCGGAGGGTGGAGCCGAAGTTGCCCTTCGAGATGGGGAGTTTGAAGTTTACCCTCGCTTTCCATTCGTCCTCCTCAACCTGCTGGTTGGTGCTGGTGAGTTCGTCAAGTTTCCATCCGTCGTTGTCGGTGCTTGGCACCGCCATGGTGGAGTAGGGATGTCGTGCCCCCACGTCGTTGAAGGTGGAAGCCCAGTCGGTACCGTCGCTAAGTTTCACCCCAATGTAGCGCTCGTCGGGGCGGTCTTCGGTGGCACGGCTGAAGCTGACGGCCCAGTCGGTCTCGAGGATTCCGAAGTCGTGCTCGCCGTCGAGGGTGAAGTCCATGGTCTGCGAAATCTCCTTACGGGCGTCGCGGCTGTTTCCGGCACCGCCCTTTGTCTGCAGTACCACGCTCTGCTTCTTGGCCTTTTCGTTGAGCTTCTTGTAACTGAGGCGGTAACGGTTTTCCCAGTCATTGCGGCGGTTGAAGAGTCCTTTGAAGGATATTTTATGGAGCGGCGAGAACTTGTAGTCGAGCGAGAGGGAGTAGCTCTGGCGTTCGCGCGTGACATAATATTGGCGTACCTGCGCTTCCTTGAGCGCCACAGTGCCCGGCTCGTCGCCCTGGACGTAGCTGAACTGTACGTTGTCGGAGCCGGCGGGGGTTACCTGGTACGATGCCGATGCCATAATGCCCAGACGGTCGTTGACGAAACGTTTGCCCCATGTTCCTCCAAGGTTGAGGAGGGGTTTTCCGCTGATGAGCGTACCGCCCGTGCCCGCCGTGATATTCAGGACACGCCGGTAGGGTGTGTTCTTGGTCACCAAGTTGATGGCGCCTCCAATGGCGTCACCGTCCATGTCGGCGGTAACCACCTTGTTCACCTCAATGCCCTCTATCATGTCGGCGGGGATAAGGTCGAGCTGTACGTTGCGGGTGTCGTCCTTGGCCGATGGCAGGCGGTTGCCGTTGACAGATACCGAGGAAAGGTCGGCCGAAGTGCCGCGTACCTGTCCGAAACGCGGCTCGCCCTGGTCGTACTGTACGTTGATGCCGCTGATGCGCTTCAGGGCATCGCCGATGTTCTGGTCGGGAAACTTACCCATTTGTATGGCGCTCACCACATTGGTGATGCCCATGTGCTGCTTCTGCAGTTGCATGGCACGCCGCTGTCCGTGGAAGGCGCCGATGACCTCTACCTCGGAAAGGGTGGTCACATCGCGAAGGACGAATTCCTCGTCAAGGCTGCCTTCGGTGATTCTCAGCGTCTTGGACACCGGGGCAAAGCCTACGTACGACACGGTCACCTCGTAGGTTCCGGACTTGAGATTGGGAAGTTTGAAGTTTCCGTTGACATCGCTTGTGAAGACGCCCTTAATGCCTTTAATGGTGACGGTAGCTCCGGGCAGTGCGTTGTGGTCGCTGTCGACGACGCGGCCCGTAATGATGCCATTGATTTCTGTCTTTTCGTTGGCCGGACTGTGGAATTTTCCAACGGCTGTGCAGGGCATACCTGCTGCAAGGGCGATGGAGAGGCTGGTAACGAAGAATCTCTTGTTGAAATGCATTTGGTTTGTGCTTACTTACTTTCTTTCTTGCGGCTTTGCAGCTATGGTCTTTAGTGGAACTTAAAGGGGGGGGATTTTATCAGTTTTAAAAGAGAAAATCTGCGCCCCTGCCGTCATCATCCGTTTGGTAATGTGCTGGTCTTTTCAAGTTCTGTCCTGTCTCTCTTGGGGGAGAGAAGCTTGCCTGCAAACCGCTGTGAGACTGCGTTTGTGTTGGCAAAGGTATAAAGAAGTTTGGAAAATTTATATCTTTTTCCAGTTTCTTCATGCAATGTTCAACGTTTTGTCATAATGTCTGACGCAAATTAGCAGGATTGCTATATATACATCTCAAAACAGATTGCATTGTGCGATGTGGTGCGGACAAGAAAAATCCGGGAGCGTTTCCATCTGATTATGGAGATGCTCCCGGACTTAGAGGGTATGTGGACAAGGGATTTCCGGTGATTGAGGAGAGGGGGGCGTGTTTTTCGCTTAGGAAAAGGCGGCGAACCCCGTTACCGGATGGTGCTGTGTGCTCAGCGTACGATGACCTTGCGGCTTGTCTTTCCGTCGGTGACGAGGTAGATGCCTGTGGGGCAAGAGGTGAAGTCCTCCACCTTTTCGGTGGTACGTACGAGCGTTCCTGCCGCATTGAAGATGCGGAGTGCACGTCCGTCGGGCGAGAGTGTGCGGATACCTCCGTCGGTGGCTGTGGCGCTGAAGGTGAGCGGTGCGGTGGTGGCAACTGCCTCTATGCCGTCGGGTTCGGACTCGTAGAAGCGGATGTCGTAGAGGAAAAGGTATTCGCAGTATGCTGCGGAGCAGGCCTGGAAGGCATAGTACCAGGTGCCGTCGACGTTGTTGTCGAACGAGAGTTGGTAGACTGCGATTTCCCCCTCTTCGTCCATCGTGGGAACCTGAGGCAGGTCGAGGAGTACGGTGCGCTGTGCCTCGGGCGTCTTGCCACGGCCGAGGGTGACACGGAGCGATTCGGGATAGTCACCGTTCGACGAGAAGGTTCCGAACTGTAGGGTGTAGTTCTTGCCGGCCTTCAGGTGGAGGGGCGGCGAGATGAGCCAGTCGTCGGCAGGTGCGGCATAGTTGTAGGGGTAGTATGCCGAATGGGTGCCGTCATCATAGAACCAGGTGTAGCGGTCGGCGTTGTTGTCGATGACGGTGTAGTAGTTGTAGAGGTCGTACTCCGTGCGGAAGATGCCTCCGAAGGGAGGTTCGATGGGGTCGCCCACCACAATCATCTTGCTCTGCGCCCCTTCGATGGCCTGGTCGCCGTTGCAGGAGTAAACGGCGTAGACATAGCGGCTGATTTCGGAAGGCAGCGTTTCGGTGAAGCGGCATTCCTGGAGTCCGTCGGCGACAACGTCGTAGCCGGGATAGCGTACCACGCGGTAGCGGAGTTCGTCGGGGTTGTACGGTGCACCGTTGATGCCGGTTTCCGGAGCCTTCCAGGTGAGGGTGACGGTACGGCCGTCTTCGGTGATTTCAACGTCGGTGGGCGCTGCGGGATAATCGTATCCTACCACAATCTGGCGGTGGATGGTGATGCCTTCGCCGGCATCGCTGATGGCGGTAAAATAGAGCGTGTGTACACCGCGCTGGGCTGTGAAGGGTAGGGATACGTATGCATCGGGCGTGCTTTCGCCTTCGATGAGGATGCCTCCTTCGCGGCGGTCGGTGATGCGGTAGCGGAGCTTTTCGTCAAGCTCGTGGCCGTTGTACGCAAGTGAAGGCATGTTGAACGAAAGTGTGCCGGAGGTGGCACCGGTGGATTCTGGGATGAATTCCACGTCGGTGATGGCAGCAGGTGCCCGCAAGGCAGGCTCCGTCAGGTAGGCTCCGCTGATGCCATACACCTGGGTGACCCATGTGCGGAGGGTGGCAACGGCGTTTTCGGGGTTGAGTTCGAAGATGGCGGCATATTCCTGGCCAAGTGCCATGCTGCTGCTGCCGAACATCCAGTAGAAGTGGCCGGTGGAATTGTCGCAGACGAGCGACTGGCGGTACTTCATGTTGTACAGAATGTCCTCGGGCATCAGGTTGGCAGCCTGAATTTCGCCCACGTCCACCATGTTTCCGGTAGAGGGGTCGATTCGTGCAAGGAAGTGCCGCTGGTCGCCCGTCTTGTAGTCTTCGGTGAGGTAGATGGCATAGAGGAGGCCGTCGGCGTTGCACGACAGGGTGAGGAAGTTCTTCCGGTAGTCGAGGGCGTCGGTGAGGCGCTTGAAAGTACCGTCCTCGGGGTTGATGGCGACGATGTACGAGTCGGTATAGTCGCGCAGCAGGCCATAGACGCGGTTGTCCTTCGGGTTGTAGGCAAGGGCCTTGGTGGTGCACTGTCCGCCGGAACTGAGGGGGACGTCGAGCATGACGTCGTAGGTCTGTGCGTCGAGGACGAGCCAGTGGGGAGTTTCTTCCTGCAGGTTGCCGGTATGGTTGAACTCAATGGCGTAGAGCCGTCCGTTGTGGTAGACGCATCCTCCGGAGAGGGAGATTTCCTTTTCAGGTTCGGTAAGCGAGGGGTTGTAGCCGTCGTCGTAGGCGAGGCTGAAGATGCCGCGCGGACCGAGGGTATACTCGTCGAGCTGGGTGTGGACGAAGGCTGCATAGAGGTCTACGCCCTCGGGGGTGAGGCGTTCGTGATAGGGCAATTCTACCTTTACACCGGGGTTGTCGTTGTCGTCAAGGATGGTTTCCGCTTCTTCGTTCCATACGGGCATGGCATCGCCGCTTCCGCTTCCGCTGCTCAAAATCTCGGTGATGGTGGCGGAACGGATGTCGAGCGAGTTGCCGATGTAGGTGGCGTGGAACCCGAAGCAGTAGGTCCCTGACGTGCTGACCTCGAACTGTGCGGTCTCGAGGGTGGTGTAGCCGTTGACTGCCAGTTTGTCCTGTGTCTCAAGGATGCGGGTGTGTGCCAGTGAATCCTGTGCATTTCCGATGGTGATGTCGAAAGATGCCGGATAGCTGCTGCTGGTCTTGGCCTCATAGGAGAGCGTGTAGCGGTGACCGGCTTCAAGGTCTACGGTCGGGGTGAAGAGCCAGGCGTTTGCCAGCTTGTTGATGGCTCCGATGTAGCAGCTGTGATAGTCGAAGAGCCATTGAGGCGATTCAAAGCCGTTCTGTATATTCCACTTCTCGAAGCTGGCCTTGGAATCAATCTTGAAGGTTCCTACCTCCTTGCTTCCTCCCTTGAAGTCGTCGAGGTTGATGGTCCGTGAGGTGCTTTGGCTGCGGTGTCCGTCGAGGACGAAACGCACGGAGAAGGTATGAGCCCCTGAGAATGTTTCGGGCGTCACTTCGGCTTCGCACAGTGAGGCGGGCTTCACGTTGTCAATCGTCTTGAGTACCTTGTCGTCCATGCAGACCTCTGCGGTCATGTTGCGCGTGATGATGGTGCCTTCGGTATCGCGGTTGGGGGCATACCATTTGAGCCCAACGCTTTGGGTGTCGGGATGTCCGTTGGCTGTCATGTCGGGTGCTGCTGTCGGACATTGTCCGCCGGTGGCAAGTATCCGTACACTCTTGAGGACGATGATGCCGTCGGTGAATGCTGCGGCATGGTGTATGCCAAGGTGCTGCGTGCCGTTCCTTTCGGCCACAAAGTGGTAACGCCGGGTGACAAGTCCGGTGTGGAAATTGTAGGTGTCGGCGGTTATCACTTGCGTGGCAGCTCCGGGTGTGGCGCTGGAAGCAAGCGTATATTGCAGATTTGCCGTGTTGAAGGCTCCGCGTAGGGCTACTGTAGTCTCAAGGGTGTAGTGCTGGCCGGCAGTGAGGTTGAATGCGGGTGAAAACGCCCAGTCGTCGGCCTGCGAACCAATGGCCATATCGTTATATGCCAAACCGTTGAGGTTCGGTGTGAGTTTCCATGTGCAGGCGTCGCCATTGGCATCGTTGACGGTCCATCCCTGCATACCGCTGTCTGTGCTGAGGAATGTGGTATTCAGGATATAGTCCCGGTTTTCGGCTGATGCCTGAAAAATCGGAAGTGCCGATGCAAGGACGGTGAGCAAAAGATGTTTCATGATGGTATGAAGTGTACTATAAAACAGGTTCAGTGTTTTTGCGTTGGATGTCATCCTTCGTTGGATGTCATCCTTCGTTTTCTTGCCATGGCATAGACTAAGCAAGCATGTCTCTGCCCATATGGCTTAACGAAAACGTTCAGATTTCCAATTCTGCATTTCTGTCTTTCACCCAAAGTTGTGAGAGAATGGCAAGGAAATCTGCCGTTTCGCGTGCAGCGCGTGCCGTTTCGTCGCTGATGGGCTTTTGCTGCATGCGGAGCATCATTACACCATAGAGGAGTTCGAAAAGGGGACGCAGTTCGCTGTTCAGGTCGTTCTCTCCCTCGTGTTTCCCTGCATGTTTGGCGCGTAGTTCCACAATATATGGCAACACCTGTTCGTAGTGTGCGCGGTAGGCGTGGAACTGCGGTGCTGCCAGCAGCCGGCGGTGCAGGTCGGAAAGGCCGTCAAGCACCGTTTCGTTCACCTGCAGGTGTCCGCCCTCCATCCTGCCTTCGCTGTGCATCATGTTGCAGATGTCGGCATACCATTGGCGCATGGCTGCCGTCTCGTTTTCATCGACCTTGAAGCGTGAGAGGTATTCCTGGCATATGCGGTCAATGTCTGCACCATAGAGTCGTACGATGTCTTCCACCTGCCACATATAGAGCAGATATTCGGCGCGGTTTTCCGTGCGCAGTCGCTGGGCAATGATCATTGGGTTGTTCTAAAAATTAGTTTATTATTCAATTAGGAAGTGTTCTTATGCTTGGCCGGTTTTTGGTTCTCGCTTGTATCTTTCTCTCCTTTAAACACTTACATAGCCCGCTATGTGCGTGTTCGCAGGACAGAAATCTACTGCGCGATAGCTCAAAAACTGTCTCAAGCTAATTTATAGAACATCCCCATAGGGAAATAGGATAGCGGAACAAAAGTGTGGGAAGTGGTCCGTCAGGGTTTTAGAGATAGAATTTGAACGAAATCTTGAAGATGGTCGTAAAGGCGTAGATGATGCTGATGGCAATGACAATGCTGCCGATGACACGGTTCATGATGACGATGCCGTCGGTTCCTACGCTGTGTTTCATCCGTGTAAGTCCATATGTTAGTCCTAACCACCAAAGCATTGCCCCGGCAAAAATGCTCATGAAACCAAATACAAGTCCGAAGAAGTTGGTGGGGACTACGAAGGTGAGCTGTGCAAAGAGGGCAATGAAAAGGAAGATGATGAGGGGGTTGGCAAAAGTGACGAAGAAGGCCGAGATGTAGTTGTGGAGCAGGGTGCCCTTCTGTCCCGAAGGTTTGTGCATGCTCTTTGTGGGGTCGGAGCGGAAGGTGATGATGCCGAAGATGAGCAGGAGTGCGCTTCCGATGACCTTCAGCCAGAAAATGTTTTCGGGATGGTCGATAAAGTCCATGACGAACGACATGCCGAAGCCTGTAACGGCTGCATAGAGCAGGTCGCTTGTAGCTGCACCGGCACCGGTGACCAGTCCGTAGTCGCGCCCTTTGTTGATGGTGCGCTGCAGGCAGAGAATGCCTGTGGGGCCCATGGGGGCGGAGACGATGATGCCGATAATCAGGCCTTTGAGCACTAACTGGAAGGTGCTTTGGAATTCTGCCCAGATGTTGATGAGTTGGGGCTCTATTATATGGAGTGGGTCCATGGATATTTTTCCTTTGGGGTGTGCGTTTCCCGATTTGGTCCCTTATTCTTCCCGGGGACGTCTTAGGGGGAGGAGCGTGTGTATGGGGGTGCACTCTGCAGTGCTGGGGGATACATCTTATATTATAATATATGTATATGTGTGTATCCTTATCACCGCAAATTTCGTAAAAAAAAGTATAACAAGGGCGGTTTATGGCCCTTTTTTCTACCAAAACGGCAGTCTAATGGTGCAAATGTCTTTTACGCTCTTCAGTTTTGTTGTGTTTTTTGGCGTAAAAGCTGCCAATACAGGCATAATAAAAGCAGGTTCCGGCGATGGCTTTCGTCGTAGGAACGGACTGCGTGAGTGCTGTTCCCTGACGGCATCCATTGGCGGAACCTGCCTGGCACTAACTGTTGTGCTGTATGGTATTTCGGTCTTTTGTCCTCTTTTCAGTCGAGTTTGTAGCCGTAGGTTTCGAGGCGTTTCTCGTTCTGTCGCCAGTCCTTGTCTACTTTTACGAAGACCTCGAGATAGATGCTTTTTCCAAAGAACTTTTCGAGGGTCTTTCGGGCCTCGGTCGACACCTTCTTAAGGGCGGCACCTCCATGTCCGATGATGATGCCCTTCTGGCTTTCGCGTTCCACGAAGATGACGGCACGGATATGGATGGCATGTTCCCCCTCCTTGAAGCTTTCGACCATCACTTCGGTGGCATAGGGCACCTCCTTGTCATAGTAGAGTAGGATTTTTTCGCGGATGATTTCAGTGACGAAGAACCGCGCAGGCTTGTCGGTCCACTGGTCCTTGTCGAAGTATGGTGGAGAATCGGGAAGGAGTTCCTTGATGCGGCGTAGCACATGGTCCACCCCAAAACGGGCTTTTGCCGAGATGGGAAAGATTTCGGCAAGGGGTAGCACCTCCTGCCATCTGGCCACCAGTTCCTCGAGTTCCTTGGGGTTGCTCAAGTCAATCTTGTTGATGAGCAGCAGCACGGGAATTTTTTTCCCGTCGATACCCCTGGCCGACAGTTGCTGCACCTTGGTGAGGAATTCCGCATTCTTGTCGGGTTTCTCCACGTTGTCGGTGACATAAAGCAGCACGTCGGCATCCTGGAGTGCACCTTCTGAAAAGGCGAGCATCGACTCCTGCAGCTTGTAGTTCGGCTTGAGCACTCCTGGTGTGTCGCTGAATACAATCTGGGCGTCCGGTTCGTTGATGATGCCCATGATGCGGTGACGCGTGGTCTGGGCCTTGAAAGTGGCAATGCTGATGCGTTCGCCCATGAGGAGGTTCATGAGTGTGGACTTCCCGACATTGGGATTTCCGACGATGTTGACGAATCCTGCTTTGTGCATGTTTGGAATGGGGTGACGGTGAGGGTGTGGATGTGTATGGGTGTAGAAAGTGCGTGGTGTGTGAGGACACCGAAGTCTTGCAATACGAAGTCTTATTCGCCGTATGCCCACTTCATGTATGCAGCACCCCAGGTGAATCCTGCTCCGAAGGCGGTGAGCACGATGTTGTCGCCCTTATGGAGTTGCTTTTCGTAGTCCATCAGACAGAGGGGCATGCATGCTGCCGAGGTGTTGCCGTAACGTCCGATGTTGACCATAACGCGCTCCATGGGAATCTCCAGACGGTTGACTACGGCCTCGATGATGCGCAGGTTGGCCTGGTGGGGAAGCACCCAGTTGATGTCTTCGCCCTGGAGTCCGTTGCGTTCGGCAATCTTCACGGTGACGTCGCTCATGTTCGTCACGGCATGCTTGTAGACGGCACGACCTTCCTGGTGGATATACTGCATCTTGTTGTCGAGGGTGAAGTGCGTTGTGGGCACTGCCGAACCACCGGCCATAAGATGGAGGTAGGGGAATCCAAGACCGTCGGAGCGGAGGAGTGAGTCTTTCCAGCCGAGGTCTTCGGTGGTTCCTTCCACAAGTACGGCTCCGGCACCGTCGCCGAAGATGGGGCATGTGGCACGGTCGGTGTAGTCGACGATGGACGACATCTTGTCGGCACCGCAGACAACGATTTTCTTGTAGCGTCCGCTTTCAATCATAGTTGCCGCGGTGTCCATGGCATAGAGGAATCCGCAGCATGCTGCGGCCATATCGATGCAGTGGGCGTTGTGCATGCCGCATTTGCCCACAACGATGCTTGATACGGTGGGGAATTTGTAGTCGGGGGTAGTGGTGGCTACGATGACGCAGTCAATCTCGTCGGGCGAGGTGTTGGTCTTTGTCAGCAGGTTCTTGACCGCTTTGCGTGCCATATAACTGGTACCGAGGCCCTCCTGGTTCAGGAGACGGCGTTCCTTGATGCCGATGCGCGTCATAATCCATTCGTCGGTGGTATCGACCATGTGTGCCAGTTCTTCGTTGGTGAGCACATATTCGGGAAGATAGCCTCCGACGCCGGTGATGATAGCGTGAATTTTATCCATTGTCTGATGCTTTGGGAAGAAGGGTGGGGAAGAGGATGGGTGGGGCCGTTCTGGAATTTCATGGACAAGGGAAATTCAGAATGGCAAAGTCCTTCCGGTAAAATACGAAAAAGCGGTTTTGCAGCCTTCTGTTTGTTTTGTACATGGGGCTGCAAAACCGTATAGGTGTTATCTTGGCTTTATGCTTGAACTGTGTAGCATTTGCCGTTATTTGCTGCTTAGTCGAAGTCTGATATCGCTGCGTCTATGGTTTATTCAGCCACTTCCTTTTCGATAGCCAGCTTACCGCGGTAGTAGCCGCAGGTGGGGCATACGGTGTGGAAGATGTGCCATGCACCGCAGTTGGGGCATACAGCGAGTGTGGGGGCTACTGCCTTGTCATGGGTGCGACGCTTGAGGGTACGGGTCTTGGATTGTCTTCTTTTAGGATGTGCCATGGTAGTTTTATCGTTTTTTTTTTGTTATAATATTTATATGTATGTCGGTGAACCGGAACGTTGGAAATGCTGGACGAAACTTTAGGCGGTGCCTTTTTTGCCCCTCGGGAATCTTGTGGGGAACTCTTTGCCATGGCTTCGTCCGGCTTCCTGTCCATCTGAGCTGCTGCCTGCCTTATGGTGGTGGCAGTGTTGCAGCATGGTGGTTATGGGTGTGGACGTTTCGGTGTCAGAACTCGTCGTCACTTTCGGAATCCTCTTCTATGGAGAAGCGGCTGAGCATATCGGGATTGCATTGCCCGTCGGCGTGTACGCGCTGCAGGGGCAGATTGACATCAATGATTTCATAGATGTCCCATGCCATATTGTATGTCAGCTGAGAAGAGGGAATGACTACGGTTTCACCATTGTCTTCGATTTCGTCATCGTTGCAGACCTTCACCGTCTCGCTGCATTCCACTGGAAGGGTAACCTCTTCAAGGCAACGGTCGCACTGAACGCGGACAAAGCCCTTGATTTGGTACACAAAGCGGAAAGCGCTGCCTGCCGCCGTGCGGATGGAGACGTTCACTTCGACATCGCCTCCAACAATCTCCTCTTGGTCAAGTTCCTTGAAAAAATCATCGGAAAGCTGCAGCGAAAGGTTCTTTGCGTCCCTTTCCACCTCGCGAAGTGCTACAGTCAGTTGGTCTTTTAGTGTCATATCGGGCGCAAAATTACTTATTCTTTGTCAATGTTGCAAGTTTTGTGCGTTAAATATAGGGATGTGTAGGGGTCGGTGACTGCAGTTTTGTAAGACGTGGGGGGCAGTT
>SFJN01000270.1 GCA_004555055.1 Bacteroidales bacterium
CTTTCGTTATCAATGGAGCCTAGCGGGGTCGAACCGCTGACCTCCTGCGTGCAAAGCAGGCGCTCTCCCAGCTGAGCTATAGCCCCATAACATGTAGTTAAAACCTCTTCAAATTTGCCGTGCAAATTTGGTAGGCCTGAGTGGACTTGAACCACCGACCTCACCCTTATCAGGGGTGCGCTCTAACCACCTGAGCTACAAGCCTGCAGAGATTTTTTACTGCTGTTTTTCATCAGACAATCTGTGTGAGCACTACAAAGGCAGGTTCTTTAAGGTAAGGAGGTGATCCAACCGCAGGTTCCCCTACGGTTACCTTGTTACGACTTCACCCCAGTCATGAATCACAAAGTGGTAAGCGCCCTCCCGAAGGTTAAGCTACCTACTTCTTTTGCAACCCACTCCCATGGTGTGACGGGCGGTGTGTACAAGGCCCGGGAACGTATTCACCGTGGCATTCTGATCCACGATTACTAGCGATTCCGACTTCATGGAGTCGAGTTGCAGACTCCAATCCGGACTACGACGCACTTTATGAGGTCCGCTTGCTCTCGCGAGGTCGCTTCTCTTTGTATGCGCCATTGTAGCACGTGTGTAGCCCTGGTCGTAAGGGCCATGATGACTTGACGTCATCCCCACCTTCCTCCAGTTTATCACTGGCAGTCTCCTTTGAGTTCCCGGCCGGACCGCTGGCAACAAAGGATAAGGGTTGCGCTCGTTGCGGGACTTAACCCAACATTTCACAACACGAGCTGACGACAGCCATGCAGCACCTGTCTCACGGTTCCCGAAGGCACATTCTCATCTCTGAAAACTTCCGTGGATGTCAAGACCAGGTAAGGTTCTTCGCGTTGCATCGAATTAAACCACATGCTCCACCGCTTGTGCGGGCCCCCGTCAATTCATTTGAGTTTTAACCTTGCGGCCGTACTCCCCAGGCGGTCGACTTAACGCGTTAGCTCCGGAAGCCACGCCTCAAGGGCACAACCTCCAAGTCGACATCGTTTACGGCGTGGACTACCAGGGTATCTAATCCTGTTTGCTCCCCACGCTTTCGCACCTGAGCGTCAGTCTTCGTCCAGGGGGCCGCCTTCGCCACCGGTATTCCTCCAGATCTCTACGCATTTCACCGCTACACCTGGAATTCTACCCCCCTCTACGAGACTCAAGCTTGCCAGTATCAGATGCAGTTCCCAGGTTGAGCCCGGGGATTTCACATCTGACTTAACAAACCGCCTGCGTGCGCTTTACGCCCAGTAATTCCGATTAACGCTTGCACCCTCCGTATTACCGCGGCTGCTGGCACGGAGTTAGCCGGTGCTTCTTCTGCGGGTAACGTCAATGAGCAAAGGTATTAACTTTACTCCCTTCCTCCCCGCTGAAAGTACTTTACAACCCGAAGGCCTTCTTCATACACGCGGCATGGCTGCATCAGGCTTGCGCCCATTGTGCAATATTCCCCACTGCTGCCTCCCGTAGGAGTCTGGACCGTGTCTCAGTTCCAGTGTGGCTGGTCATCCTCTCAGACCAGCTAGGGATCGTCGCCTAGGTGAGCCGTTACCCCACCTACTAGCTAATCCCATCTGGGCACATCCGATGGCAAGAGGCCCGAAGGTCCCCCTCTTTGGTCTTGCGACGTTATGCGGTATTAGCTACCGTTTCCAGTAGTTATCCCCCTCCATCAGGCAGTTTCCCAGACATTACTCACCCGTCCGCCACTCGTCAGCGAAGCAGCAAGCTGCTTCCTGTTACCGTTCGACTTGCATGTGTTAGGCCTGCCGCCAGCGTTCAATCTGAGCCATGATCAAACTCTTCAATTTAAAAGTTTGATGCTCAAAGAATTAAACTTCGTAATGAATTACGTGTTCACTCTTGAGACTTGGTATTCATTTTTCGTCTTGCGACGTTAAGAATCCGTATCTTCGAGTGCCCACACAGATTGTCTGATAAATTGTTAAAGAGCAGTGCCGCTTTGCTTTTTCTCAGCGGCGCGGGGTGTGCATAATACGCTTTCCCGCTACAGAGTCAAGCATTTTTTGCTTTTCTCTGTTGAGATTCTCAGGAGAACCCCGCTGACCCGGCGGCGTGTTTGCCGTTGTTCCGTGTCAGTGGTGGCGCATTATAGGGAGTTATTCCGGCCTGACAAGAGGAAATTTAAAATAATTTTCTGACCGCGCAACATTCAACCAAATCAGCCTAAAACTGCCAGTTTTTCGAGCGTTTCGAAGCCGTAACGCTGTAAAACGGGCAATAATTGTTCAGCTCCTGGCGTCATTGCCATACAAAAGGCAATATTCGCATCGGCAGATTTTGCATCCGGGGCTTCATGTTCTAACAACCAGGCCGTTCGGCGAGCAATCGCTGCGCCAGAATCCACCAGCCGGGTTCCCTCTGGCAGCACTTGTAACAGTTCTTC
>SFJN01000271.1 GCA_004555055.1 Bacteroidales bacterium
TCTCCTTTAAACACTTACATAGCCCGCTATGCGCGTGTTCGCAGGACAGAAATCTACTGCGCGATAGCTCAAAACTGTCTCAAGCTAATTTATAGAACACCCCTTATTCCTTGAATGTTTTTTCAGCGTCCTTTTCTTCCTTCAATCCCTTTTCCGTCTTGGGGCGGTAGAGGATGGCGACAATCATCATCAGGTATCCGACGAGACAGGTGACGGGCGCCAGTGTGGTGTGGCGGAAGTCGAAGATGGCTTCGTTGAAGTGTTCGTTGGTGGTGCCTTTGCCGCTCATCAGGATATATCCGAGGATGACGATGGCCATGCTTACGGCAAGCAGGATGAAGTTAATGCGTGCAAACGCAAAATTCTGTTTCATATTCCGAGTCGTATGTGGATTTTTGTGTGTTAATAGAGGTTAGCCTCTTCGCGCGACATGTAGAGGTGGCGGTTGACGGAGAAGAAGGCGCAGACGAGGGTGAGGACAATGCCCGTGAGCAGTACGCTGCCGAGAGTGAGGGCGATGATGGCGGGCGAGATGAGCGAGGCAACGCCTTCGTCCCACGACATGAGGGCATAGATGCCGCTGAAGATGACGCCGTCGGCAAGGACTCCTGCCAGCAGGCCCATGCCCATGGCGTTGAGCAGGAAGGGTTTGCGGATGAATCCCCAACGGGCTCCGATGAGTTTCATTATCTGGATGGAGTGGCGCCGGCGGGCGATGGAGAGCCGCATGGTGTTGTTGATGAGCGAGAGGCTGACGATGCCGAGCAATGCGGCAATTACAAGCAGGACGATGGAGATTTGCCGGAAGTTGTGGTTCACCTTTGCCACCAGGTCTTTGGGGTAGATGACGTCTGTCACACCGGAAGCCTTGCGGAGGTTGGGGGCGAACTTCTCTATGGAGTCGTTGCAGGCGTATTCTGCGCGGAGCTGCACCTCGAACGAAGCGGGAATGGGGCTGTATCCGATGAATTCCGAGGGGTCGCTGCCCATGGTCTCAGCCTGGATGCGTGTAGCTTTTTCCTTCGAGATGTAGCGAACGTGCTTGGCGTAGGGCATACGCCGAAGGTCGGTCTGCAGGGCATAAGCCTGACGGGTGCTGATTTCGTCGTCGAGGAGGAGTGTGACGGTGAAGTTCTCCTTCAGTGTCCGTTCCAGTTTTCCTGCCATCGACCCTCCGAAGACGATGATGCCCACCAGTATCAGCACCATGGTAGTGCTGATGCATGCGGTGACACTGCTCATGAAGTGTCGCGAATGCTTCCGGTTTTTCTTTTTTGCCATTGTTTTTCGTTTCGTATAATTTTAGGCAAATATACAACATTCATTGGGCGTTTTGCAAGTAAAGGTGCGGAAAAATCCCCTTTCTCTCGCGTGTGCGCGTGTTTTTGTTTGGTCCACGTCGCTTTTTGTAAGACGATGTGCTGTAAGACGGTGTGGGCGTGACAGAGGGGACGGTCGTCGAGACCTTGGCTTGCACGGATGTTTTCTGTCCTTTCTTTCCATCTGTCCGGCTGTTTTGACGTTCGTGCATTGGATATGCTTTCCTACTTGCGTAAGGTCGGACGTCCGGCTGAGGCAGACGTCGTTTTCGCGCTCAAGGGGGTCTTCCTCGCTTTCCTTTTTCAATCCCATTACGAGAATAAAGAAACAGCTTTGTCAAAATAATTTAAGGTTTTTCGTGTTGTCTTTAGCTGTCGTTCCAGGGTTTCTAACCTCTGGTTTTCGCTCTTTTTTGCCTTCGGAGGCTGCCTTTGGGGTGGCGATTTCGGGATGGAATGCGAAAAAGTGCGGACTTCTTTGACCTAAAGTGTCGTGTTTTAAGGCCAAAAGTGCCGTACTTTGTGCAAGAGAAGTCCGATGTTTTCGCATTTCCGGATGCGAAATTCCGGTAAAATACCGAAATTTACCCTTGTTTTCGCCCCGTTTTGCCCTAAAAACCGTGGTTTTCAGCCTTTCATCCCCCTGCTTTCAATGCCTCCATTTCCGCCGCCGGGCAATCCGCTTTTGCCTTCCGTGGCTGTTCCTGATGCAGGTGATGTCGTCAGAATTTGATGTTTTTTCTCTCGCCTCTCATTCGGTTCCCGCCTTATGCTACCTCTTTTTCGCTTGCGTATTCCCGGCTTTTCATGCCTACGCAGTGACGTTTATATATTTGTTTGTTCCCCTTCATATTAGAGGAACAAAACGGAAAAGTTCGGTAAAAAATGCATAAATATGCTTGCATATTCCCTTAATTCCGCAGTATTTTTTCTTGTGAGATAATTTACTGTGCGAAGATGGCTATTTTTGCCTCATTTGCAGTTTGAGGTGCGATATCTGCTTGTATGTTTGTGAATGTACACAAAATCCCCCACCCAAACTAATGGGGAGACATAATAACCCTAAAACGTGTGCCCTTATTCAAGGA
>SFJN01000272.1 GCA_004555055.1 Bacteroidales bacterium
CCCAGTGATATACGAAGTAGTTGTCGCCCTCCTTGACGATGAAATCGACATCCATGCTGCGATGCATCACCTGATAAGGATACTTCGGATTCTTGAACTGCGACCACTGCGAGGTGAGGAAAATGGACTTCACGAAGCCTGCGCCCCACTGCTTGCGTGCCTCGGCATCGGCCTTGCTCTTCAGGTTTGCCGGCACGCTCACGCCCTTCGCCATCTCCGCGGCAGGTGCCGATGCGTCATGGTTAGACTGTAACAGCTCGCGATATTTGTCTCTGATAGGCTCATACTGGCGCATGAGGTCGGTGTGGTCGCTCTTGTGTTCCTTGTATTCATCACGCGATTCGAAGTCGTCCATGATATACTGCAGGTCACGGCTTGTGACAATCATCTGTTGTACGTCGCCTTTCGCCTCGTGTTGCTTGTAGCGTTTGATGGCGTTGAGGGCAGACGCGCCGATGATGTTGAACGGCGTTACGCTGAGTACCAGTCTTTCTGCCATGCTGTTCACATTGCGCCAGCGTGCTATGCGGTCGAACTCTTTCTCGTAGAGATTGACAGAGGTGCCGTCGCCCATTGTGGCAACATATTTCATAGGGTCTTTCACGTTCATCTTAATGTTGTAGCTATCGAACGCCTTTTGTGCTATACGAGCTCGGTTGAAATGGTTGTATGCCACGTAGCTCTCCGGGTCGGCGAAGAACTCTGCATAGTATGAGCTGAGCAGGACATCGACGATGGGCACGTTGGTGTCGTCCTTATATTGGAAGAACTCCGCCATCAGTCCCTTCTTTCCGAAAGGTCTGTCAGCCTCTTCGAGCAGACGGCATATCTTTGCGTAGATGAGAACGGGTGCGTCGGCATCGGGGTTGTAGTAGTCCTTGTTCATGTCAGTGTAGTAAGGCTGATATGGGAAGATTTCCGGGCTGAGATGCTCCCACACACCGCGCATCTGTGCCGGCGACTTGGTGTAGTTCTTCTCTACAGTGGTGACGCTTGCCTTCGGGTCGGCTTTCACCGCCTCTGCCGACGGTTTGTAGCCTTTCTTGTAAAGGTCCTCTATGCCGCCGTATCGTCCTTCATTGCTGTTGGACATTTCTGACACTCCCATGCTCGCCGCCGCCTTGCCGGTCGTGTTTCCGACAGCATCAGAGGCGGTGCTCTGTGCCTTCTTCTTTGTGTCTGTCACGCTTTTCTCTACTTTGTCCTTCACGGCTTTCTTCGCCTTGTTCAGGATGTTGCCAAACTGCGCGTTGGCGGGCGTTGTGGTTGCGAATGCCAGGGCCAGGGCTGCCGACAATGCAAGGATTCTGTTGTGTGTCATAAAGAATATCTTGATGATTTGAGTCTTGTCTATGATTTATGAGTGTTTCCCGACAACGGGGAGAACGTTCTTTTTGAAAGATGCTGTCACAGTTGTCTCTGTTGTCGTGAAACGCCAGTGCAACCTGTGGCTGGTACGAAAGACAAAAACCCGGATAAACATTATGTCAAGAGTGAGTGCAACATCATTCTTGGACTATGACATTGCTGAACACCTGTTGACAGAAGGGGTTTATACAGGTTTTTGTCTTACTGTGCGGGACGTGATTAGCATCGTGTCCCGCTTTATTTATCTCTTCACCACCTTACGTCCGTCAATCACGTAGATGCCGGCGGGCAGGTTGTCTGGCGAGGTGTTGAGACGCACGCCGTTGAGCGTGTAGATGCCGCGCCGTGCAGCAGGTGTGTCAACGGTCGCAGCGTCGATGCCCGTCGTGTTCTTACTTGTGAAGTAGCCCGTTGTGGGGTTCGCCATTGTCACGTCCGTCCTGTTAGCGTCGTATGTCACAGCGCCCTTGAGCTTTGTGCAGTCTGCGAACATATTCTCGCTTTCTGTCACTACACCCTTAGTCCAGTCATCATCGCAGTAGATAGTGGTCAGGGCTTCGCACGTGTTTAAGCTTGACAGGTTAAGTGATTTCAGGGATGAGCAGCCACTGAACATCTCACTCATGTCGGTCACATTCGCCGTGTATAACTTCGAGACGTTAAGTGAGGTCAGGGATGAGCATTCTAAGAACATATAGCTCATGTTGGTCACCTTAGCAGTGTTGAAATTCGAGACATCCAATGCTTCCAGGCCTGAGCAGCAACAGAACATCCCACTCATGTCGGTCACATTCGCCGTGTTGAAGTTCGAGACGTCAAGTGAGGTCAGAGATTCGCAGCCCCAGAACATCTCGTTCATGTCGGTCACCTTCTCCGTGTTTAAGCTTGACAGATTAAGTGATTTCAGGGATGAGCAGCCGCTGAACATACTGTTCATGTTAGTCACGTTTGCCGTGTTGAACTTCGAGACGTCAAGTGAGGTCAGGGATGAGCAGTCGTAGAACATACCGTACATATTCGTCACATTCCCAGTGTTGAAGTTCGAGACGTCAAGTGAGGTCAGGGCTGAGCAGCCGCAGAACATATATATCATGTTAGTCACGTTTGCCGTGTTGAACTTCGACACATCTAATGAGGTCAGGGATGAGCAGCCGTCGAACATAGACCACATGTTAGTTACCTTCGCCGTGTTGAACTTCGAGACATCCAATGCTTTCAGGGATTCACAGTATTCGAACATACCGCCCATGTCGGTCACTTCCTCAGTGTTCAGGTTTTCCATGCCCTCTATGGTTTCGAGCTTCTTGCAACAATTGAACCAGGAAGCTGTAGTAGTCGGTCTGTAGTTCTTGAACGAGCTGTCGAAGACAGCCTTCGTTGTCCGTACATTCTCGTTACTGGATTTTCCCGCCCATGCAGGAATGTCGGTATTGTCTGTCCACTTCTCGTCGATGCCATAAATGGTGATGCCAGTGCCCGTGCGCGTTGCCTTTTCAGTGTCGTAGTAGAAGGTCAGCGTGCTGCCGTTCTCGACCACATAGGCTACGGGAGTGATTTCACCTTTCTTTGTGAAGTAGCCCGTTGTGGGGTTCGCCATTGTCACGTCCGTCCTGTTAGCGTCGTATGCCACAGCACCCTTGAGCTTTGTGCAGTCTGCGAACATATTCTCGCTTTCTGTCACTACACCCTTAGTCCAGTCATCATCGCAGTAGATAGTGGTCAGGGCTTCGCACGTGTTGAACTTCGACAGATCCAGCGAAGTCAGCTTATCGCAGAAAGCGAACATATCGCTCATGTCTGTCACGTTAGCCGTGTTGAAGCTTGTCAAGTCTAATGTGGTCAGGGCAGATCCGGCAAACATACCGCTCATGTTGGTCACCTTAGCCGTGTTGAAGTTTGTCAAGTCTAATGTGGTCAGGGCAGATTCGGTAAACATACCGCTCATGTTGGTCACCTCAGCAGTGTTGAATTTTGAGACATCTAATGCGGTAATGGCGTTGCATAAGGCAAACATACGGCTCATGTCGGTCACTTCCTCTGTGTTCAGGTATTCAATACCCTCAACGGTTTCGAGATTCTTGCAAGAATAGAACCAGGAAGCAGTAGTAGTCGGTCTGTAGTCCTTGAATAATTTGTCGAAGACCACCTTTGTGATGATATTCTTTCCTGCCCAGATTGGAACACTGCCATCCTTCTTCTGGTTGATGTCATATATGTAGCCGATGCGTGTATATTTTTCAGTGTCGTAGTAGAACGTCAGCGTGCCGTCGTACTCGACCACATAGGCTACGGGAGTGATTCCACCTTTCTTTGTGAAGTAGCCCGTTGTGGGGTTCGCCATAGTCACGTCCGTCTTGGTCGCATCGAAAGGCACAGCGCCCTTGAGCTTTGTGCAGTCATAGAACATATCCTCGCTTTGTTTCACTACACCCTTAGTCCAGTCATAATTGCAGTAGATAGTGGTCAGTGCGGAGCAGCAGTAGAACATACCGCTCATGTCGGTCACGTTTGCCGTGTTGAAGTTCGAGATGTCCAAGGAGGTCAGGGCTTTGCAGCCGGTGAACATATAGAGCATGTAGGTCACGTTGGCCGTGTTGAACTTCGAGACGTCAAGTGAGGTCAGGGCTGAGCAGCTATTGAACATACGGTCCATGTCGGTCACCTTCGCCGTGTTGAACTTCGAGAAATCCAATGCTTTCAGGGATTTGCAGTATTCGAACATACGGCTCATGTCGGTCACTTCCTCAGTGTTCAGGTTTTCAATACCCTCTATGGTTTCGAGATACGTGCAAAAATCGAACCAGGAAGCAGTAGTAGTCGGTCTGTAGTTCTTGAACGAGCTGTCGAAGACAGCCTTCGTTGTCCGTTCATTCTCGTTACGGTATTTTCCCGCCCATGCAGGTATGTCGGTATCGTCTGTCCGCTTCTCGTCGATGCCATAAATGGTGATGCCAGTGCCCGTGTGCGTCGCCTTGTTGGTGTCGTAGTAGAATGTCAGCGTGCTGCCGTTATCTACTACATAAGCTACGGGCTTCCTTGTGAAATAGCCCGACATGGGGTTCGCCATTGACACGTCCGTCCTGGTATCATCGTAATTCGCAAAGCCCTTGAGCTTTGAGCTGCCTCTGAACATACCCGTGCTTTCTTTCACTACATCGCTCTTCCAGTTGTCATTGCAGTAGATAGTGGTCAGGGCTGAGCAGGCGGAGAACATACCGATCATGTTGGTCACCTTCGCCGTGTTGAACTTCGTGACATCTATTGAGGTCATGGCTGAGCAGCCCAAGAACATATTGCTCATGTCGGTCACTTCCTCTGTGTTCAGGTTTTCAATGCCCTCAATGGTTGCGAGCGTCTTACAAATACAGAACCAGCAAGAAGTAGTAGCCGGTCTGTAGTCCTTGAACGAGCTGTCGAAGACCGCCTTCGTTGTCCGTTCATTTTTGTCTAATCTGCTTCCCGCCCATGCAGGAACTTTGGTATCGTCTGTCCGCATATCGTCGATGCCATATACGGTGCCCGTATGCGTCGCCTTTTTGGTGTCGTAGTAGAACGTCAGCGTGCTGCCGTCCTCCACCACATAGGCTTCCTTGCTCTGCGCCTGCGCCGTTTGTGGCAGGGCAAGCAGGGCGATGAACAGTGCTGCTATCGCCGCTGTCATGTTTTTGAGTAGGTTTCTCTTCATGATTGTGTCTCTTGATGAAATGATTGTGTCTAGTGAATGAGATTTTACAATTGTTGTGGTTGTAAAATCATGTTTCCGACAACAGGGACAACGTTACTTTTTGAAAGATGCTGTCACAGTTGCCTCTGCTGTCGTGAAACGTCAGTACAGCCAGTGTCTGTTGTCTGTCATAGGGTTTTACAATGCCCCGCTAACTTGCGGGGCTTGTCAACTATATACATTATTTATAGTTCACCTTCTCCTTCGTGGGGCGCTTCATGCGTGCCATGATGCTGAACGCACCTGTGCCCTTGCCTCCGTAGACACCCTCTTTGAACA